>CAZTMA010000134.1:0-14344 GCA_964614645.1 uncultured Anaerolineales bacterium | reverse complement strand
GCCGCGCGCGCCTCATCGGCATGTATCTGGAGAGCCCCTACATATCGCCGGCCCAGGCCGGTGCGCTGGACCCGGCCGCCATCCGCCGCGCAGATGACGGGAGCGCAGAGCCGCTCTTTGCATACACCGACGTCCTCCGCATCTTCATGCTGGCACCGGAGACGCCGGGAGCGCTCGCCCTGGTGGAGCGCATGGCCGGACATGGGGTCGTCGTGGCGGCCGGGCACACCGCAGCCAAAGAGGAGCAGATCCTCGCCGCCATCGAGCGTGGCCTGAGCCATGTCACGCACATCTGGAGCGCCATGTCGATGACCGTGCGGGAGGGCCCCTGGCGCAAGCCGGGCCTCGTGGAGACTGCACTGGTGGATGAGCGGCTCACGGTCGAGATGATCGCGGACAATCGCCACCTGCCGCGCACCCTCATGCGCCTGGCAACCCGCTGCATCCCGGCGGACCGGCTGTGCGTCGTGTCGGATGCCACGACGGGCGCGGGGTTGCCGGAGGGCACGCGGTTGGCGCTCGGCCCCGTGGCCTTCGAGGTGCGGGACGGCGTCGGGATGCTGCTGGACAACAGCGCCTTTGCAGGCAGCACCACGCTCCTGGGCCAGATGCTGCCGATTCTGCGCGATGTCGTGGGCCTGTCGCTCGTCGAGGCCGTGGTCGCGTGCAGCCTGACGCCGGCGCGCGTCGCGGGCTGGGCCGACCGGATCGGCAGCCTGACGCCGGGCAAGCTGGCGGATGTCGTCGTGCTCGATGATGGCCTGACGCCCTGGCGCGTGATGCTCGGCGGGCAGTGGCTTACGTAACCCGGACTCATAGGGCCGGCGGGGAACTTCAGATAGCCAATATCTGGAGTTCCTTTTTTGTCCGGCCTGTGGGATACTAAAGGGCAAATCTCTGCACAGGATCATCCATGGCCACACCGATGCGCAGCCAGTACCTGGCGCTCAAAAAGCAATATCCGGACATCATCCTTCTCTTCCGCCTGGGCGACTTCTACGAGACCTTCGATGGCGACGCGAAGATCGTCGCGAGCGTCTGCGATGTCGTGCTGACCTCGCGGCCGGTCGGGGGTGATGAGCGCGTGCCGCTGGCGGGCGTGCCCTACCACGCCATCGACGGCTACATCGCCAAACTCATCGGCGCGGGATACAAGGTCGCGATTGCGGAGCAGATCGGCACCGAGCCGCCCAAGGGGGAGAAGCTCGTGCCGCGTGTCGTCCGCCGCGTGGTGACGCCGGGCACGCTCGTGGAGCCGGGTCTGCTGGCCGACAAGCAGAACAACTACGTGGCGAGCTTCGTGCTCGAAGGAAATGGGGCCGGGCTGGCCCATGCGGATATCACCACCGGCGAGTTTGCCACGACCGAGATTCAGGCCGCGGGGGCAGACGGGCAGGACCTCCTGCGCCGCGTGACCGAGGAACTGGGCAGACTGGCGCCGGCAGAGTTACTGTACCCGGCCAAAGACCCGCGCTGGTCGGCGCATGGCCAGGTCCAGGGAGACAAGGCAGTCGCCAATGACCTGCCGCCACAGATCGGACAAGCGTATCACCTAACCCCATACGCGACCGGGCGCTTCGAGGAGACGACCGCCCGCAGTGCGCTGCTGGAGCACTTCCACGCGGCTTCGCTGCAGAGCTTCGGCTGCGACGACCGCCCGCTGGCCGTGCGCGCCGCCGGCGGATTGCTGCAGTATCTGCAGGAGACCCAGAAGGACAACCTGCCGCAGCTTGTCAGCCTGCGCACCTACAGCACAGGGGAGTTCATGGTGCTGGACGAGGCGACCCGGCGCAATCTCGAACTGACAGCCAGCATGCGCGGGGGCACGGCGCAGGGCTCGCTGCTGGGCGTGCTCGACATGACACTGACGCCCATGGGCGGGCGGCTGCTGCGCCAGCGGCTCAACCAGCCGCTCCTCGACGTGGCCGCAATCGAGGCGCGGCTCGATGCTGTTGCAGGCTGGCACGCCGATGCGCTGCACCGTGCGGAGCTGCGGGAGCTGCTGCGCGGGCTGGGCGACCTCGAACGTTGGACCAATCGCTGCGTACAGGGCATCGCGCTCCCGCGCGACCTGCTCGGCATCCGCGAGGCGCTTGACCGCGTGGAGCAGATCGCGGCGCTGGTTGACGGTTTCAGGTTGCAGGTTGAAAGTTCGCTCGCCGACAATCTTCAACCTTCAACCTTCAACCTTGAAACGTTGACGGACGTTGCGCGCCTCCTGGCCGACGCGCTTGCGGACGACCCGCCCGCGACGCTGGCGACCTCCGGCGTGATTCGTCCGGGGTACTCGTCACAGCTCGACGGCATCCACCTGGCCACGCGGGATGCCCGGACGTGGATTGCGGGGCTGGAATCCGCAGAGCGGCAGCGGACGGGCATCCGGACCCTCAAGGTCGGCTACAACAAGGTCTTCGGCTACTACATCGAGATTACCCAGGCCAACGCCGCGCTCGTGCCGGCGGACTACATCCGAAAGCAGACGCTGGTCAATGCCGAGCGGTACATCACGCCCGAACTCAAGGAATACGAGGCGCTAGTCCTCAACGCCGAGGAACGCATCCTGGAGCTTGAGGGACAGCTCTACCGCCAGGTGTTGGGCCAGATAGCCGACGCCGCGGCCCGGCTGCTGGCGGTTGCGCGCGGGATAGCGGAACTGGATGTCAGCGCCTCGCTGGCCGAGGTCGCGGCGGCTCACCGCTACGTGCGGCCGGCCATCTCGGACGATGGCGTCATCGACATCAAGGACGGCCGTCACCCGGTGGTGGAACGGCTGCTGCAGGGCGACCCTTTCACCCCAAACGACACATACCTGAAGCCGGAGGAATCCATCGTCGTGCTCACCGGCCCGAACATGAGCGGCAAGAGCACGTGGATCCGGCAGGTTGCGCTGATTACGCTGCTGGCGCAGACCGGCTCTTTCGTGCCCGCGGACGCAGCGCGCATCGGCGTTGTGGACCGCATCTTCACGCGCATCGGCGCGTCGGACGAAATCGCGCGCGGGCAATCGACGTTCATGGTCGAGATGGTCGAGACTGCGAACATCCTGCACCACGCGACGAACCGATCGCTGCTCATCCTGGACGAAATCGGCCGCGGCACGAGCACTTACGACGGCCTGGCGATTGCCTGGGCCGTGGTCGAGTACATCCACAACCACCCGGAGCTGCGCGCTAAGACGCTTTTCGCGACGCACTACCACGAGCTGACCGACCTGGCCGAACGGCTGCCCCACGTGGTCAACTACAGCGTTGCAGTGGCGGAGCAGGGCGACAGCGTCGTGTTTCTGCACAAGATCGTGCCGGGCGCGGCCGACCGCTCCTATGGGGTCCACGTGGCCCGGCTCGCCGGGCTGCCGCGGCCTGTCGTGGCCCGTGCGCAGGAGATCCTGGCTGACCTGGAGGCTTCCGGCGCGGCCGGCCCGCGCCGTTCGGGCATCGGGCAGCCGGTCCTGTACCAACTGCCGCTCTTCTCGGCTGAGGACCCCATCATCGCGGAACTCAAGGTGCTGGACGTGAATGCGCTCAGCCCGCTCGCCGCACTGAACAAGCTGTACGAACTGCAGCAGCGGGCGCAGCGTGAAACGTGATATTCCGTCGTTGAAGAGGCAGCACAATAGATTCGTAATAACTTGGCAGTATGCTATGGCCGATCAATTCCGTGCCACGGTGTTGAGGAGCTGGCTGTGGATGCATCGAAGATTCTGGTAGTAGAAGACGAGCCGAGCATCGCGGAAGTCGTGACGCTGTACCTCAGGCGGGCCGGCTATCAGGTGACTTCAGTGCGCGATGGCGAGGCGGCTCTCGGCATACTGGCCCGTGACATGCCCGACCTGGTGGTGCTCGACCTGATGCTGCCCAAGATAGACGGCTACGAAATCACGCGCTGGCTGAGGGAACGCGGTGATGTGCCGATCATTATGCTCACTGCACGCCGCGAGGAGGCCGACCGGATTGCCGGACTGGAGATGGGGGGAGACGACTATGTCGTCAAGCCCTTCAGCCCACAGGAATTAGTCAGCCGCGTGCGGGCTGTGTTGCGCCGTACCGGTGGCAGCTCAGGCCGCGAGGGCATCGTCGTCCATGGCGAGCTCCAGGTTGATCCGGCGACGCGGGTCGTCACCATGCGCGGGACCGAGTGCAGCCTGACCGCAACCGAATTCGATCTTCTGTACCAGCTTGTGCGCCATCCGCGCCAGGTCTTCACGCGCGACCAACTCCTCGATCGGGTGTGGGGCCTCACCGAATACATAGATCCCAGCACCGTGACTGTCCATATTCGCCGGCTGCGTGAAAAGATCGAGGCGGACCCGGCAACTCCGCAGCACATCCTGACCGTGTGGGGCGTAGGCTATAAGTTTGAGCCCTGAAGAGGAGCAGCATGACCACGATGACCGAGCCTCCGCGGACACGTTTTGTGCTGCCGCTGCGCTTCTTTGCGGGCGTGCTGATCGTCTTGCTGGCCGCGCTGGCACTCTTCTACCTGGTGCTGCGCCCGCCTGCCAGCGATCTCCGAGCGATGGCCCTCTTCCTGTCGATTACCGCGACGCTGTCGCTGCTTGTCGGTTATGCGGCCTACCGGGGCGGCTGGCTGGCACGCCTGCCGCGGCTGGCATGGGCTCTCCTGGGGATCTATGCGCTCTCCAGCGTTCTGACGTTCCTCAACGTCTGGATCACGGCACGGTTGATGTTCGCAAGCGAGCACGACCTGTTGCTGGCTACTGTCCTGCTCGTGTTTGCCGGTGGCATTGCAATGGCCCTCGGCTACTTCCTTTCGGCCGATTTGAGTGACCGGATTCGCGCACTGAATCTTGCTGCGCGGCAGGTGGCGGCCGGTCGTCTTGAGGTCCGCGTGCCCGTCGCAGGCCGCGATGAAGTTGCCGAGTGCGCTCGCACCTTCAATGAGATGGCCACTCAGCTCGCCGGCGCAGCACGGCAGCAGCGAGAGTTGGACGTCTTGCGGCGCGACCTGATCGCCTGGGTAGGCCATGACCTGCGTACGCCGTTGGCGTCGGTGCGTGCAATTATCGAAGCCCTCGCAGACGACGTCGTCGACGACCCTGCGGAGCGCCAGCGCTATCTGCGCACCGCACAGCGCAACATTCAGGCCCTCTCTACCTTGATTGACGATCTCTTCGAGTTGGCGCAGCTGGACGCAGGTGGATTGACGCTCGAGAAGTGTCCTGCCTCGATCGCTGACCTGATCTCCGATACCCTGGAGAGCTTCTCCGCCATCGCCAACGAGCAGGGTGTCATCCTGCAGGGCAGCGCAGGGGCGGGAGTCGATCCCTTGATGATGGACAGCAGCAAGATCGGACGCGTGCTCGCCAACCTGCTTGGGAACGCCCTGCAGCACGCGCCTGCTGCGGGAACTGTTCAAGTGCATGCCTGGGCTGAACCGGGGGAGGTGCGCGTATCGGTGCGTGACACGGGACCGGGTATCCGGCCCGAAGACTTGCCCCACGTATTCGAAAGATTCTATCGCGGCGAGAAATCGCGCAGCCGCTCCTCCGGTGGCTCCGGCCTGGGGCTGGCGATCGCTGAGGGTCTTGTTCGGGCGCATGGGGGGCAGATATGGGCAGTCAGCACACCGGGTGCGGGCGCAACCTTCACATTCTCACTGCCGAGAACTCAGGCTGCGCCCGACGAAGATTAGCCGATGGGCCTGTCAGTCGATGCGGGTGACCGTCAGTCGGGCCACGGGATCCTGCCAGCCGTACAGCACTGGGTCCATGTCACCGATGCCCAGGATGCCAGGATGGTAGGCGATGGATTCGTAAGTGGGTGCCCGCAACTGTCCCCCGAGCGCACCCACATATTCCGCCAGCTCATTGTTGGCTTCCGTGCCGGCATCCAGACCAGCCAGGTCAAACGAGATACTGCCATGGTTGGGCAGAGGGAATCTATCCGCTCCGGTGAAGCCGTCATTCGTGATGCCCAACATTGCCGCGAGCGAGAGTCGTGCGCCTCGTGGCCCTCTGATGTGGACGGTCAATGATTCGCCGGGCATCACAAGTGCGTTGTGGGCGACCACGTCGAAGGTCCGGTTGGATCCCTGCGCATCTGCGGTCGCCACGCTGTTGTTTCCGGTCTCCGCGATGAGCTGGATGCCCTCGCTGGCCAGAGTTCCTACCTGGAAGAGGCTGTATGCAGGCGCGTGCGTCACGAAGACCGGGGGCGAGAACGGCTGCGTGTGTGTCAGGTTGTCCAGGCTGACGGAGTAGGTTGCGATATTCCCCCTGTCAGCCAGGGCCGCGGTTGCCGGTAGCAGCCAAACGACCACCATCAAGAAAGTCAAGCCGATTGATCGAGCTCTTGTCGACTTACTCATCAGTACCTCCAAAACCGATAGGATGCGCTGGCCTATGCACTCAGGATAACGTCACACTCTTACCAGTTTCTTACAGCGCGGTTATCGTGGGCTTATGCAAGCGGGCAGCCGAGATTCCGCGGCACTGACCGACAGGTTGCGCCTTTAGGCTTTGGGGCGCTACAATCAATTGTGGAACGGCACGCGTGCCGCCTTCCTATCATGTCTCACAGAGTTATCATGGCGCCAACCCAACTACAAACGATTCCACAACTCATCGCTGTGGAGCTCAAGCTGCCGCTGGCGCAGGTCACGGCCGCGGCCGGCCTGCTCGACGACGGCAACACGATTCCGTTTATCGCGCGCTATCGCAAGGAGGCGACGGGCGGGCTGGACGAGGTGCAGTTGCGCGCGGTTCAGGAGCGCCTGGCCTATCTGCGCAAGCTGGCCGAGCGCCGGGCCGCGATCAAGGAGGAAATTGCTGGGCAGGGCAAGCTGACCGACGAGCTGGCCGCGCAACTCGATGCGGCGACGACGCTGCAACTTCTCGAAGACCTGTACCGGCCCTACAAACCGAAGCGCCAGACCCGGGCCGCGATGGCCCGTGAGCATGGCCTCGCGCCGCTGGCTGATGCAATCCTGGCAGCGGTGCGCAGCGGCGACCGGCGTTTCGACCCGGCCGCGCTGGCCACGGAGTATCTGAACGAGCAGGTACTTGATGCGGAATCGGCACTGGCCGGAGCGCGCGACATCATCGCGGAGCAGGTGAGCGACGACGTGGGCACGCGGCGGCTCGTCCGCCAGCGCTTCGCGTCTGAAGGTGCGATCACGAGCCGGCGGGCCAGCGAGACCGCGGACACCGAGGGCCGCTATCGCGTCTACCACGATTTCCGCGCGGCGCTGCGCGTCGTCCAGCCGCACCAGTGGCTGGCACTCCAGCGGGGCGCGGCGGACGGCAGCCTGAAGGTCGTCATCGAGACGCCTGACGGGAACATCACCGGCGACCTGGCGGCCCAGTGGCTCAGTGGAGCGGGTTCTCCCGCGGGCGAACACCTGCGGCTCGCGGTGGAGGACGGCTACGAGCGGCTGTTGCGGCCCTCTGTCGAACGCGAAGTGAGCGGAGAGCTTGACGACTATGCGGGCGACCACGCCATCCAGGTCTTCGCTGCCAACCTGCGCAGCCTGCTGTTGCAGCCGCCGCTGCGCGAGGCGACGGTGATGGGGATTGACCCGGGCTTCCGAACCGGCTGCAAGGTCGCGACCGTGGACCCGACCGGCAAGCTGTTACATACCGCGACCATCTATCCTCATCCGCCACAGAACGACCGGCCGAAGGCGCTGCAGGTCCTCGCGGGGCTGGTGCAGCTCGACGGGGTCACGGTCATCGCGATCGGAAACGGCACCGCGAGCCGGGAGACCGAGGGGCTGGTGGCGGAACTGATCCAGGCTCAGCCCCGGGCGGCGAAGGGCAAGCAACTCGCCTATGTGATGGTCAGCGAGGCGGGCGCGTCAGTGTATTCTGCATCCGACCTGGCGCGCGCTGAGTTTCCTGATCTCGACGTATCCATGCGCGGGGCCGTGTCCATCGCCCGGCGGCTGCAGGACCCACTCGCCGAGCTGGTGAAGATCGACCCGCAGAGCATCGGCGTAGGGCTGTATCAGCACGATGTGGACCAGAAGAAGCTGGCTGCGACGCTGGACGCGGTCGTGGAGTCGGTGGTCAATTACGTGGGTGTGGATGTCAACACGGCCTCCGCGCACCTACTGGCCTACGTGTCGGGCATCAGCCGCCGGCTGGCCGAGGCGCTTGTAAGCCATCGCAATGCCAGCGGGCCGTTCGAGTCACGGGCCGGGCTGAAGAAGGTCAAGGGGCTGGGTCCGAAGGCATTCGAGCAGGCCGCCGGTTTCTTGCGCATTCCCGGCAGCAAGAATCCGCTGGACAACACGACCATCCATCCTGAGAGCTATGACGCGGCGCACAAGCTGCTGGAGCTGGCGGGGCTGAACCTGCGCATGAACGACCTGCCCAACCGACTGCGCCGCTGGTGCGAGGAAAATGGCCTGTCACCGGTTGAGACCGCCGGTCCGGGCGGCGCGTGGAACGATGTCGCCGAGCTGCTGGGGATCGGCGTGCCGACGCTGCACGACATCGTGGAGGCGTTGGTGCGGCCGGGCCGTGACCCGCGCGAGGACCTGCCGCCGGTCATCCTGCGCCGCGATGTGTTGACCATCGACGATCTGCACGAGGGCATGTTGCTCAAGGGCACGGTGCGCAACGTGGTGGACTTCGGTGCGTTTGTGGACATCGGTGTCAAGCAGGACGGCCTGGTGCATGTGAGCAAGATGGGCAAGCAGTACGTCCGGAATCCGCACGATGTCGTGCGCGTGGGCGATGTGGTGGACGTGACCGTCACCAGCATCGATCGCGATCGCGGTCGCATCGGGCTGAGCATGATTGAGGGCGAGTGAGGGGGAGCATGGTGAGCGAGATTCTGACGCCCACCCTGGCGTCCGTAAAGCGGGATGGTCCCGTGACCGATATCCGGGTCGGTACGCACTGGACCATCGTGGCAACCGAGCTATCTGAGGGCCTGACGGCGGGGTTGGCTTCGACGCAGTTTGTCCACGGCGTCGAGCACGGCACGCCCGCAGTCCGGGCTGCCGGGAAGCTGATCGGGCGCTCGACCCGTGAGCTGGCTGATTGGGTGCAGTCGGAGCAACCCACCGAGCGCAGCATCGGCTTCGCCGCGCTGAACGCGCTCATCGAGGTGGATGCGGCGCAGTGTGTTGAATTGAATGCGGCGGACTACATCCTCGCACGCGGTGCAGGGCGCAGGGTCGCTATCGTCGGGCACTTTCCGTTCGTGGAGCAGGTGTGTGCCGCTGCACAGCAGTGCTGGGTGCTGGAGCTCAACCCCGGCCCGGGCGATGTGCCCGCCACGATGGCCGCCGAGGTGCTGCCGCAGGCCGATGTCGTCGCGCTGACCGGCATGACGCTCGTCAACGGTACGTTCGATGGGTTGCTCGCGCAGTGCCGGCCGGACGCCTGCACCCTGCTGCTCGGTGCGACCACGCCGCTGTCGCCGCTTCTCTTCGACGCAGGGCTGTCAGCCATCTCCGGCACGATCCTCACCGATATTCCCGCTGCGCTTGCGGCAGTCAGCCAGGCCGCGACCTTCCGGCAGATCCCGGGTCGCCGGCTGGTTACGATGTTGCGGCCCGGCGGCGGAGCTTAGGCCATGCGACTACCGCTGGACCACTTTGACCTGATTGCCCGGTGGTATGACCGTGCATTGGGTCACCCACCGGATGAACGTCTGCTGCGGCTCCTCGATGCGCAGCCCGGCCAACGGCTGTTGGACGTGGGCGGGGGCACGGGCCGGGCCACGGTGACGCTGGCTGCGTCCGGGGTGCAGGTCGTCGTCTGCGACACCTCCCGCCGCATGGCGGAAGAGGCCCGGGCGAAGGGTCTGCCGGTGGTCCTGGGCAGCGTTACGCAGTTGCCGTTCCCGACCGCGAGCGCCGAACGTCTGCTCGTCGTGGACGCATTCCATCATTTTGTCGTCCCGACACCCACCATCGCGCAGGCTGCGGCCGCCAGCGAACTGCTGCGCGTGCTCGCGCCCGGCGGCCGTCTGCTGATTCTGGAGCCGGATTGCACCCGCCGCGGGGTCAGGCCGGTCATCTGGATGGAGCGAGTCCTGATGATGGGGAGTCGTTTCCTGTCTCCAACCGAGATGACGCGCATGTTCGAGGCGGCTGGCGGACGGCTGGTCGCTGAGGAGGGGGATCATTTCAACGTGTGGCTCGTCTTCACCCGGTGAGAGGTGCGGCTACGGCCTGAAGTACACCGTTTCGAGCAGGCCCAGTCGATCGAGTGCAGCGTGCGCGCTGTGCCGGACGAGCCGGTTTGGGTCGTTCAGCGCACGGAATAGCACGGTGAGGGCCGGTCCGTAGCGCGGTGGGTACTGGTTGATTGACAGATTGTGCAGCCCTGCGACGACGATCCTGCGCAGCGCGGCGGCCGCACGAACCCGCACCCCGTCGGGGTCCTGCATGGCTGCCACAAGCGCGGGCAGCGCCGGAGCGCCGATCTGAGCCAGCGCGTCGCCTGCCGAGTCGCGCACCCACCCGCTGGCATCGGTAAGGCTCGCGATCAGCGCGGGGATGGCGGCTGCCGAGGCCAGATGCCCCAACCCTGCCGCCGCCGCGCAGCGCACCGCTTCGTCAGGATCGCGCAGCCCCTCGACCAACGGAGGCACGGCTGCCTGGCTGCCGAGCAGCGCAAGCACGCGCACGGCCCACCAGCGGCGATCCGCGTTGTCATCCGCCAGGAGGGGGCGCAGCGCGGGGAGCAACCACGCCTGTCCGGTGCAGGCGCGGGCCGCGCGCTCGGCTGCCTCGTCGTCGCCTGCAGCCACAGCCTCCAAGAGCGCCTGTACGAGGTCCACCCCAGCCTGGGCATGACTTGGTCTCTTGTGATTGCTCACCCTTGCTCTCCGCTACCTGGATGCCAGTGTACCGGATCAAGATCCGGAGCGACCTTCACCAGGTGGGCTGGGCACCCGGACCTGCAGTCGCTGCTGCCGAAGCCCAGAACGGGCGCTCTGCTGTCCGCCTGGGCGAGCAGCCAGCTCACCCACTCGCATTCGTGAGGCTGCGCCGAGATGACGGCCCAGATGCCTGTCACCGGCGCGATCGCCGTCAGCCTGTCGATGTGCCAGTGTTCCCTTCGCGCCGGGTACAGATGCCGCGCCACGCGGGCCTGGAGCCCACCGGGGCCGCGCGCGCTGCCCACATAGGCGTACCGGCCCGCAGGCAACAGGCAGTCACCCAGCCGCCCCACGTTCAGGTGGGCCGGCGTGTGCAGTTCCACAGTCAGCAGGTACGTACCCGGCGAGCGCGGCAAGGCCTCAATGGTGAAGGCGGCTGCGCATTCGGTTGGTTCTGGCATATGCTGATATTATCATACGATGGGTGAGGGACTGCCGCAAATCAGGACGGGATGCTTCGAATTGTGCGGAACTGGCGCGTGGACTCCAGCCGGCTGCCGTAAGCCGTCATCTTGTCATAACCATGCGCGCGGCCGCATACAGCGCGATGCCAAGCTGAGCGGCCAGCGCCAGCCAGAACCCCCAGCCCGGTGCAAGCGGCGCGCGGTAGACGACACGAATGGCCGGGAGCACCTGATTGAATGACCAGGTTGACCAAAGGACTGCTGCCAGCGCGAGCAGGGCAATCGCAAGCAGCACTACGCGGTCAGGCAGGTAACGGAGAAGTACTGTGAGGGGGGTGGCAGCCAGGCAGGCCAGGAGCGCGGCGACTTGCAGACGAAATTCCGGCAAGCGCAGCGTGCCCGGCGACCAGGCCGGCGGCAGCAGGGCCAGAGCCAACGGCACGGCTGCCGCGCCGAGAAGCAGACGCAGCCAGAGAGGGAGGCTGCGGCGGCCGGCGATCAGTGTGGCGATCAGGCTGGCGCTGATGAGCGGCAGGTAGAAGGCTTCGCGCTGGACCGGTACCTGTCCGGCCATGACCGGCGGCAGGAACTTCACATACTCGGCGAGATCGACACCGGTAATGACCAACCCCGCCGCACGATGCGGCACCCAAGCCCCAAAGTACCCCGCGCAAGCCAACAGCCACAACGCCAGGAGGGGCAGCCAGTCAAGGGCAGCCGACCTCTGTAGCGGGGCCCTTCGGTAAGCCATCACTCACCCTGCGGTCGCTTCATAGGCGTGCAACAGGGTCTCCGCTGCGCTGCGCCAGGTGAAGCGCGCGGCCTGGGCGCGTCCCAGGTCGGACAAGCGCGCCCGCAGGGCCGCATCGCCCAGCACGCGAGCCATTGCATCGGCCAGCCCTTCCATGTCCTCCGCGTCGACAAGGAGGGCGGCGGAGCCGGTGGCTTCCGGCAAGCTGGAGTTGTTACTCGCTACGACCGGTGTGCCACATGCCATGGCTTCCAGCGGCGGAATGCCGAAGCCTTCGTATAGTGAGGGGAAGGTTAACAAGTCAGCCAGCGTGTATAGGGCAGGCAGGTCCTCATCGGCGACGAAGCCTGGAAAGAGAACGTGTTCAGTCAGCCCTTCTTTCGCCGCCTGGTCGTAGATGCCCTGGCTGAGCCAGCCCTGGCTGCCGGCCAACACGAGCGCGTGGGGCAAGCCCGTCTGGCGGCGCAACTGACCGTAGGCCGAGATCAGCCGGGCGAGGTTCTTGCGCGGCTCAATGGTGCCCACAAAGAGGATGAACCACTGCGGCAGGTGATAGCGCTCACGCACTTCATTGAGCTGGACCGTGTCGCGCACGGGTCGAAATTCCGGGCCAACCCCTGGCGTGACCACGCTGATCTTGTCCGCAGGTACATTCAGCAGTTCCATCAGGTCCAGGCGCGTATTCTCGGAGTCGGCCAGCACGCGGCGCGCCCGTGCGACGCTATCCGGCACGCTCTTGCTGAGGTATTCCCGCAGACCCGGATCCGCGAATTCCGGCAGGCGCAGGAAAGACAAGTCATGAATGGTAACTACGCCCGCTGCGCTGCGCAGGGGCGGGAGGGTGAAATCGGGCGAGTGGAAGATGTCGCAGTCACCGGCCAGCCGCTCCACGTGCAGCGGCAGCTTGAGCTTGTGCCAGCCGGCCGTCAGCCAGCGCGCTGGCAGGTTGGTGACTTTGAAGGTGAAGTTGGCCGGCCAGCCGTCTTCGTGCCCCGGCAGGCGTGGCTGGCGAGCCGGCGCATCTTCGGAGCCCTGGCCCACGCAGAACAGCGTGTAGCGGTTGGTGCGATCCAGCTCGGCCAGCGCGTGCACGAGGCCGCGCGTGTAGCGGCCGATGCCGGCCCGCTGCCGGACTGCCGGTGTGTAGTCGATGGCAATATGCACGTTCCCAGTCTCCGCAAGTCCTATAAGATACCAGATTCGATAATGACTCTCTCGCCCAGAGCGGATGTGACTGGGCCGGCCATGCGGCAGCCACGAAGCCGGTGTTACTTGATGCCCTTATACGTCCAGGCCCGGTTGACAAAAAAGTTCCAAAACAGCACCACGCCGATCGCCGTAATCTTCGCCAGATTGTAATCCAGTGGGTCCGGAATGAAATCGGTGACCAGATGAAAGACGGCCCACAGGATCGCGTTGTTGATCCCAAGTCCAATGATATTCACAATTGCAAATTTGCCCAGTTGCGAGACGATGGGACGCTGGCGACTCTCCGGGAAAGTCCACAGCCGGTTCCAGGTGAAGTTGCTGATGACCGCCGTCGTGAACGAAATACTGTTCGCGACCAGCAGGTGTAGCCCAAAGGCCTTGTGCAGGACATTCAGCACGGTCAGGTCAACGACCATGCCGAAAGCGCCCACCGCAGCAAACTTGAGGAAGCGCTCGACTTCCCGCTGCCGTCCCGCCAGCGGCAGGCGATTGATAATCGGCAAGCGCAGCAGCCACGCCAGCCAGGGTGAGACTTTGAATTGAGACACGTGTCCTGCCAAAGAAAACCTCTAGAGTCCGCGCCACGTCCACAAGCGGTTGGCGCTGAAGTTCCAAAACAGAGCGATCCCACTCGCCGTTGCCTTTGCCAGGTTCCAGGCCAGCGCGGGCACGAAAAAGTGGTGCCAGATGAGGGCATGGCTGCCCAGGAACACCAACTGGTTGATCCCCAGCCCCACGAGATTAACGAGAAAGAACTGCCCGAGCTGGCGCGAGACCGCTCGCTGGCGGCTCTCCGGAAAGGTCCACAGGCGATTCCAGGTGAATGTATTCGTTACTGCCACGGCAAACGAGCAGGTGTTGGCCAGCCACGGCGGCAATCCAACCCCGAACAGGAGCAGGTTCAGAACCGCAAAATCAACCAGGAAGCCGGATGTACCGACGACGCCGAACTTGATAAAGCGCTTGAGCTCGCGCGTGCCCCGTCCGCCGGTCCGCGCATCGATGCGCACTGCCAACGCCTCAAGGACGGCTATCAAGGTCTGTCCTCTGGGCTTGACCTGCCTGTGGTGGTCGCGACAACTGCACACAGGAGAAGCGCGAGCTGCAACTGGATATGCTGC
>CAZTMA010000133.1:0-14368 GCA_964614645.1 uncultured Anaerolineales bacterium | reverse complement strand
CTTGGACATCTTCGTCAGCTTGAGGTCAAAAGCCAAAATGTAGAGCAGCACGAAGAAGATGGTCCATAACCATCCCAGCTTGATCCCACCAATAATCAGGCCAAGCGTGATGACCAGTTCGAGGAGCGTGCGCATTGACTGTTCTTTCAGCCTAAAGGTGCCGGCAGGCGGACTCACCGTAGCGTAGTTGGAACAGGCAGATCAGTCGCAAAAAAAGACGACCACAACGAGGCTCAACCTCACCGCGGCCGCCAGGAGCCCAGGAGAGACAATGGGCGCAAGAGCAAGTGCTTGATCGGGAGAATGAAACGGGTCACGGATACCACCTTTTGACCGGTTATGCCGGGCGGCACCAGAACATCCATTCTTGTGACTATTGATATGCACTTTACCATAAGTTTGTGTGGATATGCAAATTCCTTTCGCCGTCCGTGCCCGTCATCACAGCCAAGTTGCATACACGTGCCACGGCTGGTCCACACGCCGGGCTGGCGGCGATGACGATTAACAAAACAAATGTTCCAAAAACTCAGACAAGAAGACCGAGTTGATGTCACACAAAGGCGCAAAGAGCGCCAAACATACAGCTCTGGTGCTGCTTTTGCGCCTTTGCTTGAACCTCTCAAATCGTCTCAGCGAGAGGGCGAGCTGTCTCCCGTCACCGGCAGCACCAGCGGGGCATTACTGACGTCCCATGCGAAGCGCGGTAACAGTTGGTATCCGCCGCTATACGGTTCTTCGGCCGCATACTGCCCGCCCACACCGGTTACGCTCCATGTCTCCCCGATGCGGAAGTAGGGCCGCTGCCAGGTCAGGTCTGCAGCAAAGTAGATGTTGGCGGGGCCGGTCCCATCATCCAGCACGAGCGTCTGCCGCTCGAAGCGCACCACGCGCCCGCTCACGCTGACCAGGCGACCCTCGTGCGCCTCGCTGAGCAGCCCGGTTGGCACGACCTCAGGAAGCATCGGGGCGCCGGAGTCCAGCCGCGTGATATAGCTGGCGTCTGGTACAGATAGCTCCGCCTCGCCGCGATACTCGCGCGTCCAACCCGTGATGCGGACCCGGTCGCCCAGCGCCAGTGGCGGATAATCGCCGGAGCGCAGATAGACCTTAATGCCGCCCGAGTCATCCTGGATGTAGAGGGTCCGCTCCCTGACGCCGGGCGGCAGCGTCACCGTGCCCGACAGCGTGACGCGCGTATCGGGCGGGAGCAGGCGCGCCGCAGCGACCGTCTGTGACGTCGTTCCCGCGCGGCCCCCCGTGGACCGTCCTGCGGGCACGGGCTCGCGCGGCGGCTCCAGCCGGTTGGCGCGGCCAGGCGTGACGAGGCAGTTCTTGGTCCACGCGCCGGCGCCATCGGTGGCACGGCAGAGGCTCCGGTCATAGCCAGGCGCGGTGTCATAGGCCATCGCATCCGCGACAATGCCATCGGGCCGGCGCAGACTGACCTGATCTCGATAATCGCTGAGCGACAGCCGCGTTTCTGCGCGGAACAGCAGCAGGTGCGAGTGCGGCCAGATGACTACCCCGTGCGGAAGCGTGTACGCGCGCGTGTCATCCACGACCGACCACCCGCCGAGCTGCACCGGCGAATCGCCCAGGTTATAGAGCTCGACCCACTCGTCCATGTAATCAGCCGTACCGCTGCCGTCCCAATCGCCCGCAAAAGGATGCGCCAGCACCTCGTTGAGCACGATGCCGGCGGGGAAAGGCGTCGCAGTCGGGGCGGCGGTGGCCGTCGGGCTGGGGGTGGGCGTGAGCGTCGCGGGGCCGGGCAGGTTCGGCCCACGGGGCGAAGGCGGATAGCTCTCAGTCCAGGCGCCGGCGCCATCCACACTCCGGCTGTAACTGGCGTCGCGACGGGGGTTCGCGTACGCAAACGCATCCACCTCCTGACCATCCGGCCCCAGCAGCCGCGCCGTGTCCGCATCCTGGTTGAGCGCCACGCCGCTGACCGAGCGATGGATGACCAGGTAACCGCGACCTGGAATCACGGTGCCTGCGGGCAGGGTGTAGGACGCCGTTCCGCCGCCCGCCATGTCATCAAGCAGCCAGCCTGCCAGGTCGACCGGTTCCCCCTCCAGGCTATAGAGCTCGATCCACTCATGGTACAGGACGCAATCAACAACAGAATCTGGTGCTCAGCGCCCGGCTGGTGCTGCCCCATCAGCACTGATATGGCCTCGATTTGGTTGTGATTCGGCCCCCCTGGCCCCAAACTCCCCCGCCCGGCTTGCAATTATCGCACTGACAAACCTCCGCAATGCTCATATCATACATACCAGGCAAGTCGATCCCACACCTGAGAGGGAACCTTGGACACCATCACCGTAGGATGCCGCGAGATCGTCGCGCACTTCCGCGCCACGTTCGAGGCCGTGCTGCGCGGCCAAGTCGTGATCATCACGCACTACCGCCGGCCGCGGGCCGCGCTCGTGCCCTTCGAAGTCTGGCAGCAGTTCCAGGCCGCCGGCGCTGCACCGGAGCCCGCGCCCCCGGACCGCCCGCCGGAGGCGGACCGATGAACAGCCTCGTCCTGCCCCACACGGCCTATGCGGACACCCGCGACCTGGACGCGGAGCTTGACGCCTGGGCCAACTACCTGCGCCAGCAGCGCCGCAGGATCGCCGTCACGAACGAACCGGGCAGCGCCGCCAACCAGCCCAGCGCGGCACAGCCGACGCCGGCGGCCGCCCCGGTCAGCCGGCCCGCCGACATTCCAGCCTGGCTGGAAGCGCAATTCACCCGCAACCTGCACCCGTTGACCCGCGCCCATATGGCCCGGGCCTGGCAATTGCAGACGTTTACGGCCGCCCAGATCGCCGCCGACACGGGCAGCACCACCCGCCGCGTGGGCCAGTCTATCGGCCAGCTCCGTCGCAAGCGGCTGCTGGTCAAGATCGCCCGCCACAGACAGGCCGTGTATAGATGGCGGGTTGACGACGACCTGCAGGAGGCGCCGCAGCAAGACTGCGCATAGAAAAGGCCGGAGGGGTCAGCTCCGGCCACCGGGCGAGGGACACACGGCCAGCGGGTCAACGTGTCAACGTGTCAACCTTCGGTTGACCCTGGTTGACCCGTTGACCCAGGTTGGCACGCCCGGCAGCAGCCAGTATAGCACATGAAGAGGGACACATATGGACGACAACCAGGTCACGGCCTATATGCGGCTGGCGCAGGCGAACATCGGCCGCGCTTTCGTCGCCGACGGCCTCTACATCCACCACTATGGCGCGTGCCAGGGGCCGCACACGCTCACGTTTACGCTCCGCCTGTACGAGCCGACCCGCGCCCGTATCAAGAAGGCGCTCGACCTCGCCCAGGCCATCGAGGCCAACCTCCAGGCTGCCCCCGTCCGGATCTACTCGGACGCCGGCGCCATCGTGGTCGAGATCCCGTCGCCGTGGCCGCAGATCGTCGACGGCACGACTCTGCGCGGCCGTGGGCTGGCCGTTCCGCTCGGCCTGACCTCGCGCAAGCTGGTCGCCGGCATCGACTTCAATACCGCCCCGCACCTGCTATGCGTGGGGCCGACCCAGCGCGGCAAGACGACAGGCATGCGCGGCCTGGCCTTCCACCTCGCGCGCCAGAACCGCCCCGGCGACCTCGCGCTGCTGGCCTTCACCTTCAAGCCCGAGGACTGGCAGCCGTTCGCCGCGCTGGCGCACTGCTGGGACGTCATCACCAACCCGGTCGACGCGGTCGCCGCGCTGACGTGGCTGCGCGACACCATGCAGCAGCGCACGCAGCAGACGATCCGCAAGCCGACGCTCTTCGCCTTCGTCGACGACCTGGCCAACTTGCTAGCGGCCGCGCCGGGCGTCAGTGACCTCCTCGTCGAGCTGGCCAGCATGGGCCGCGCGGCCGGCATCCACCTGGTCATCGGCACCCAGCGCCTCGGGGAGAAGGGCGCCGGCGATGCGCTGATCAGCGCCAACATCACGACCCGCCTGGTGTTCGGGACGGCCAGCGCGCAGGACGCTGCTATGTACACCGGCCGCGGTGGCACCGGCGCGCACCAGATCGGCGCCCATCCCGGCGATGCGCTGCTGGTCACGGATGGCGGCGTCCTCCGGCTCGCGGTCGGCTATATCACCGACGCGCACCTTGCCACCCTCCGGCAGAGCAGCCGCACGCTGCAGCCGTGGCGGACGCCTCAGAACGCACCTGCACCCGCACCCGCACCCCTGGTTCTGCGGGCGGAAACGCCGAAATACCCCCCTCCCGTAGTGTGTGCACCGGGTGCAGCCGCACCCCTCATCGAGGTCCCGGCCGGCCTGCTCCGCCGCCAGCCGACTGAGGCCGACACCGTCGCGCTCCGCCAGCTCTATCGCCAGCTCGGAGGCACCGAGGCAATCTATCGCGAGCTCAAGATCAAGAAGAACGGCACGCGCGCGAAGTGGCTGCGCCAGGCGCTGGGCCTATGATCACGCAACTGCCGCTCCTCGAGGACATGCCGGCACAGGAGATCGCCGAACTGCCCGCCAGCCTACACGGCCTACCCGACCGGATCCGCTCCATGCACCGGCGGTTCGGCTCCGCACCGACCGGCACGCGTTGCCGCACCTGTGTGCACCTGTACGCGCGCCAGTTCGCCAACCGCTACTACAAGTGCGACTTAACCCGCGAGACGGCCGGCCCCGGCAGCGACTGGCGCGCCCGCTGGCCCGCTTGTGGACAGTACGAAAGGAGCACGTCATGAAGGACATCATCCGCTCGATTCTGGAGCTCGTCCTGGTATCGCTCGTGCTGGCCATCGTCGTCCCGTTCGCCATCATGGGCTGGCGACTCGCGGAGACCTGGACGAACGAGCTCACCGGCCAGCTCCTCGGCGGCTGCATCGCGGTAGGCGCGTTCTTCGCGGCCATCCTCGCGACGTTCGTGGGCGCCGGCGCGTTCGCGAAGCTGGCCGGGTGGCGGGCCCCGCGCTACCACGACGACCCGCCGCCAGTCGTGATCATGCCGCCCGAGGAGCAGCACCTGCTCCCGCCCGGCAGCAACATGCCGCCGTGGGGCATGACCGGAGGCGGACAATTCGACCTGCTGCCGCCACCGCAGCAGGACCCGCGCTATAGCATGGAGACGGAGAGGAGGGAGATAGCCGCCAACAAACGACGATAGACAAAGCGAGGCCGGCAGTGCTGAGAACACCACCGGCCCCACTTCGACGGAGCGCCGTATCACCAACGCAACCGCCGCGCGTGACTATAACACACGCGCGGCTCCCGCAATAGGAGCTAGATCATGTCAACAGCAGTCATCAGTGCCAAGCTGCCCTTGGCCCTACCCGCCGAGCAGTTCGGCCCGCTCGGGCTGAGCCTGGACGCCACGCCCGACAGCTCAGACGGCCAACAGACCCGCCTCGTGCCTCTCATCACCGTCATCTGGATGGACGAGCGGCAGACGTGCCTGCGCGTCCTGCAGTTCGTGCACAACGGCCAACTGCCCGATCTGCCCGGCTGCCCGCAGTACCACGCCGGCATGTGTGCCCGCGGCAACGGCCGCACGTGCCCGGCCCCGTGCCTGTTTCATGAACCGGCCGTCCATCCCACCTGGACACGCGCAACCGGCTGGCAGTACGACCCGGTCAGCGCCTCCGTAATCGCCCGGCCGCTCTGGCCTGAGTTCGGCCTCGAGGAGACAACCCGATGAACACCGCACTACAGACAGCGCAGACAGCACCGCTTGACCTGGCCGCCGGCGTGTTCCTGCCACTCGTAAAGGCAGCTATGCAAGACCAGGCTTACGACACCTGGCTGAGAACTTTCCGCGGCCGCCCCGAGCTCATCACCCCGCCCGGCGTCCTCGCGCTCGCGCTGGCAACGGGCCAGGTCACAACAGATGCCGACATCTGCGAAGCCATTGACACAGAGCTGACCATTGCCTACCGCTGCGACATCACAGCACTGCAGCCCGTGCAAGCCGCCTATCCCATGCTCGCGGTCGTCTTCAAGGGCAACATCATCCTGCCTACTCACATCTATCCGGCCGACCCGGTCGATCTCATCGCGCTGGGCGCCATGACCAGCGACCAACACGTCGCGCTAGCAGCGTTGCGCACCGCAGTCGGGCGCCTGCTGATAGCCGAAGCGCAACACGATCGGACCGGACTCGCAAGCGCCACCGAGCAGTTTCAGCGGCTGCAGCAATCGGCCAAGGTCTTTCCGGGCCGCGCCGCGCTGCTATACGGCAAGGTCCTCGCCGCCAACATCAAGCTCTGCATCCGCGCTGTGAGCTAATACACCGCCGGCGCGCGGGGCCAACTCCGCGCGCCGGCCTACACCCAGGAGGCAACCTTGACACCAACCCGGCCGGCCATCCGCTACCACGGCGGCAAGTGGCGTCTCGCACCCTGGATCATCTCGCACTTCCCGCCGCACCGCACCTATGTCGAGCCCTTCGGCGGAGGCGCATCCGTGCTGCTCCGGAAGGGCCGCAGCTATGCGGAAATCTATAACGATCTCGATGGCGAGATCGTCAACCTGTTCCGCGTGCTGCGCGACCGCACCCAGGCCGAGGAACTCGCCCGCCTGCTGTATCTCAGCGCCTACAGCCGCGCCGAGTACACAGCCGCCCAGGAGCCAGCCGACGACCCCGTGGAGCAGGCCCGCCGCACCGTCGTCAAGTCCTTCATGGGATTCGGCTCCGATGCCACGCTGATGGCGTCAGGATTCCGTGCAGCCACCACCCGCACGGGCACCACGCCGGCGCACGACTGGACAGGCCAACCGGCCAACGTGATACAACTGGCCGAGCGGCTGCGCGGTGTCACCGTCGAGAACAAGGACGCGTGTGCCGTCATGGTGGAGCAAGACGGACCGCACGCACTGCACTACGTTGACCCGCCCTATGTGCACTCAACCCGCGCCCTTGACCGCGCCAAAGGCCGCACCCGCTACCGCTACGAGATGTCAGACAGCCAGCACCGCGACTTGGCCACCGTGTTGCACAGCCTCCGCGGTGCCGTCGTCATCTCCGGTTACCCTTGCGACCTGTACGACCGCGAACTCTATCCCGACTGGCGCCGAGTCACCCGCACGACAACCGCCGACGGCGCAGCCCCGCGCACAGAAGTGCTCTGGCTCAATCCGCGCGCAGCAGAAGGCACGCCGGCATTACCATTCCTGGAGGAACCCATATGACCGACATCACTTGCCCGAAATGCCAATCGACCGACCTGCGCCAGGTCACGCCCGCGGCCGATAACGGCAAGGCCGCATATCGCTGCAACGCCTGCCGCAAATTCTTCGCGGCCCCAACCACCACCTACCCGACCCAGGCCGAGACCCTGCGCACCGCCGGCGAGATCGCAGCCGACGGCGCAGCCGCGGCCAACTGGCGCACGCTGCTCCGCCTCCTGTCAGACAACGGGATTGCAGCGAACACCCCCGAGGCGATCGTCGCCGACATGCTGCTGTCGACCCTGCCCGGCCCGGCTAGCGAACCCGCGCCCGCCGTCGAGGTCGAGCATACCACCACGCCGCGCACAGCCAGGCCCTTTGCAACCATCACCTACGCCGACACGACCGCACGACTTGCCATCACCAACCGCGGAGAGCTCACCATCACCCGCGCCGGCCGCACCTACATCTTCCCGCTCGAAAACCTCGTGCTGCACCTGCTCGAGGCGGTCGACCACCGCATTGACGCTCCAGCGGGGAGGATCATGTAGCGATGGCTGCCCATCCCGCAACCTACACCGACGCACTGCTGCCACACCTTGCGGAGATGCTCCAAACCCTCGCGCGCCCAACCGGCCGGCCTGTTCGCGTCCTCGACCCGTTCGCTGGCACGGGGAAGATCGTGCAGCTGCGCCAGTGGCTGCCGGATGTGCAGTGGCACGGGTACGAGATCGAGGACGAGTGGGCCGCGCAGGCGCGCGCGGCCGGCCTGGCGTGCTTCGCGCGCGACAGCCGCCGGCTGCACTACCCGGACAGCTACTTCGACGCGGCCTGCACCAGCCCCACGTACGCGAATCGCATGGCCGACCACCACAACGCCCGCGACAGCTCCCCGCGCCACACCTACCGGCACGCCCTCGGCCGGCCGCTGACGGCAGGCAACTCCGGCGCGATGCAGTGGGGTGACGCCTACCGGGAGCTCCACACGGCCGTCTATCGGGAGGTCCGCCGCGTGCTCCGGCCGGGCGGCCTGCTGATTCTGAACCTGAAAGACCACATCCGCCGCGGCGAGCGCGTGCCGGTCACCAACTGGCACGCCGTCACGCTGCTCGCGCTGGGCTTCGTGTGCACCGGCCGCACGCGCGTGCCGTGTCCCGGTCAGCGGCATGGGGCGAACGGCCGGCTGCGGGTGGGGTATGAGACGGTGCTGCGGTTTGAGCTGCGCAGGTGCTAAGGGCGAGGAGGCCAGCCGAGAACAACCCCCGGCCAGCCCGCAGCCACATCACACAGACCCGATGCTAGCACATCTCACCGTTCCTGCACGGTTGCCTCATCCTCTCCTGTGCGGGATCAACGCCACGACGATCAGCAGCGGACACCTCCATAAGGTTTTCGACTAATGACCTCGCGTCCCCTGGCAGAAACGTGTAACCGGAGGAGCGCCCGTGACGTGGAGCTGTTCTTTCTGCGGTCACCCCAGTCGGCGCACCACCATGTCAACCTTGCCGGTCACCACGCCGCGCGCCGAGATCTGGCGGAAGAGATCCGTATCGGTCTCGCATACACCCGAACCGCGCCGGCTTGGCTCCGGACGAAACAAACCACGCCCTAAAGCAAGACCGGGGGCAGCTTGCATCGTGTGGAAGGGTGCGAGGGCCCCCCCCAGTCCCCCGCACCCAAACTATTGTGCACCGCCAACGTCTGCTGTGTATGACCTTATGGTGGTGTCAACTCCGCTCAATTGGGTCACGCGTTCGCGGCCAAGATGGTCCACGGGCTGGATGACGCTGGGTTGTGGCTCCTCCGGCTGTAAAGCTCGTGACAGGCCAGCAAGCCCGGGCCTTCCGCCCTCGTGCAGTACTCAGCAACCGTCTTCTGGTTGATGGCCAGGGCGGCGCGATGGGCCGATCGCTCTGCTGCAACTGGAGCAGTCGCTGCACTTCGTCCATGTCTATGGGTTCCAGTCTCCTGCAGGACACGGCGCACCTGCAGGACCTTGACGCTTGTCCGGAAAGTATCGCCGCACGAAAGGAGCTTTGTCGAGTGTCACCTCACCAGTGGTCCAGCTTGCGTGAAAACCCGTGGCCCATGATCGACCCAAAGATCACATGGTGGATGGCGCAGTTGCGGCGCTTGCTCCCCACTACCCTGAGCGAGTAAGGCATGGGATATCAGGCGAGGCAGGCGACACCCGCTCCGTTCAGTGTCACTTCCGACTCACGATCCTCACCAAGCGTGGCGCGTGACAGCCAACCCAGGCCGTATCATTCACGGGCAGATCCGCCCTTCCTTTCGCGCTTGTCTAGCGACATCCTTCTGGAGGAGTCTTACGTGTGCCGAATCACCCGCATAATATAGTGGTTGTTGCATCCTGGCCTCACCTCGAAGTCGATGCTAACCGGTGCCTTAGTATTGAAGGCGTCCTCCAGCAAAGCTAGCATGGCCTCTGCGGCTGGAAGTTTGGCATCGGTTTTGAGCCGTAGCCCAAAGGCCCGAGGGTCATTGTGGAATTTCACAATCACTTCCGCATCAAGATAGTCGGCCTGCGGACCGTATCCTGTCCCGACTTCATTGACTCGCAAGAAAGCTATGGGCTGATCAAATATGCTTTGAATCATGTTGGAGTTCCTTTCTCTGGAAATGAAGACCGTCAAGTGTGACTTCACGAGGAATCAGGGTGTCCTGCTCTCACTCACACGGATTACGCGCCCTCCTGTGGCGTTGGCTGCCTCGTACTCCACGTGCACCAGGCTGTGCTTCTGCAGCGCAGAATGTAGCCTATCAAACATTCTTTTGCCACTGCTGGCATTCGGTCCTGTCAAGTCCACCCCAAAGGCAACTCCAGGTTCGCTATCAAGGGTAACGATGCAGTCCTGTTGCAGCCGGTGAGCAGGAGAACCGTAACCGGTGCCACGCTCGTGCACGCGTAGCATGCGAACATGGCCATCTGTCCCGACCCTCGCCCCCTTGGGTGGTGGTACTTCCACATATACTGTCATAGTGGGACCGGCCGGGGAAATGTCACGGATTCGGATCCGGCTGGGAACACCATCCCGAAAACGCATGTTCTGAGGTGACGAATCATCGTGTAGGTCGTAGCTCCGATCTGGATAACTGCCATCGAAAAGCGTCAGGTGGTTCTGAGCGGGATCCTCTGGATCGACTCTGGGATCTGCCCGCCGAAGGTGAATTGCTGTTCTGGCTGGATCCTGTAGCGACTGATCTTGGATGCAGTGCCAGAGCGCCAGACCCTCACCGTATGAAGCATCACGGAAACGGTCGAAGCTGCTGCCCCGCCACCGGTTCTCCAAGATAAAAAACTCATCCGTCCCGAAGTATGGGCTGAAGAGTATCAGTGCATCTCCCGTTGTAGCAGCATCTTTGAGTGTGTACGCGCCGGTGTGATCTGCTAACTGCGGCCGGAGCCACCCACTCTTCAGCTTGGTATTGGGATCAATATGGACAGGTCTCCCTTCGGCATCGGTTAAGGCCAGTTGGCTAGGTCTCCTTGAATCGGTTTTCAAGCGGAAGTTGCCGTCCGGATATTGATCTCCCAAAGGAGTGGCCAAGTGCGCGACTTCCTCCGCCACGATCGCCAAGATATCAGAGCCTAACAGATGAGAGCCATAGAATTCACAAATGTCTGAGATCGTCACACCATCGACCTTTAGTTCCACTAAAGGAACCTCTTGGCCACAGACGTCGGGCCACCCGCGTCTGAATCCGTCGAGTTTTTTCTGCGCCTTGATAACAAGCACAAGACACTCATCTATAGATATCTTACCGTCGTGATTTCGATCGAATTGCTTGAAATCCACCTTGGGGTGGTTGGCCGCTATCCGTATGGCTTCGGCATAGGAATGGTTGAAGCCGCTAAGGAAGCCCGCGTCATCGAGATAGCCTGCGTTGCCCGCTTGATCCTTGTAATAGTGCGGATCTCCTGGGAGCGGTGTCGCAAATGGACCCGTGCGCCAGTAGAATTGCCAGTCATGTTCGCTTACGACAGGACCTATCACCGGACAGCCGGGAATGGGAACAATTCTATATCTGCCTTGGGAGTTCTCCTCGAACCAGCGGGCAAGTGAATCGCCTGGGCCGAAGATTAGCTCCTGGATCTCAACTGCAGAGAGAGGTGGCTCTCCCTTGCCTTTCGGTTCCCAAGCAACTACAACGAGAGGAATCTCTAGCGGTTGAGCATCCGTACCCAGCCGTTTGGCTTCTCCGTAGAAGGCCTTCTCGAAATCCGCTATTGTTAGCATCGGATGTACCTCCTTTCAGGTAAGCTGTTATCTCCATTTCGATTCTGCCTGATCTCGGGGCACCGCTGCGACTGGACTTCCATTTTCGTCGCCAAGTTAGCTAATCTGGCAGCATGAACACGCCCTCAGCACTGTGAGATGTGTTGGGGTCGTACCAGAACTCGGCTTTGACCAGTAGCAACGAATAGCCTGTTGGGATCAGCATCACATAGTTGATGCGCTGGGCAACACCGGGTTCCACAAAGATGTATCCATAGCCTGGTGGAACGACTTCGGTGTCGACCAGCCTTTCAGGGAATTCGGCGCGTGGCTCATGGTCGGCCCAGAATCTGAACGGCTCATCTTGCTTGATGCCGCGCACGCGCAACCGGATGTGAGGGAACTGGTGCCTGACGTGACCGCGGTTATCGGCAACCATGATGACATTGAGCATACATCCGCCCTGCCGAGTGCCCAGATAGTGGCAGTCAACGGCAAACTCGATGTGAGGGGCATAGATGCGCTTGATCTCCTCCCGCCGCTCCTCGAGTTGGATCCTCTGCTGCTCAAGCTCTGTCTGCCGATCCAGCTCGATGCTTTTCAAGCGTCGGTCAAACCAGACTCCTAGGCCAACGATCGTTAACGGAACCAAGATGGATACAATGAGCTTCGTAACTTCCAGCCCATCCCACGCGGCAGGTTCAGGCAATCCTGACATCGTCAATCTCCTCCTGGCATCTGACCACAGACCGTACACCACCCATATGAGTCGAGGCGATGCCATGCACGAAGAGGCTGTCCGCATGCATGAGAATAGAATAGCAGCTTATCGTTCCAAAATCGTGACAGAAACGCGCCACGAAGGAAATAGAGCAAGCGACGGACTTTGCAGCTGGGTGATGACCTTACGTCGTCATGCAGGAGACGCCACCCAACCACCGCTCGCACGCCCCCAGCCCGTTCACAGTGGCCCCGCGTTAACCAAAAGCAGCCCACCGCGGTGGAAGGCACAGACGATCAGCGGAAGAGACGGTTAGTATTTGTGGCATGGCACGTCTCAGGTCCGGCCGGACTGGCTCCGGGAGCGCCCTACGCCAGACCGGCCGGGAGGCTCCTTCGTTCGTGTGGCAGGGCGAGCGGGCGAGGGAGCGCCCCCGGCCGCACCCCGACCTCCAGCCAGCGCGCCTGCCCGTCGAACGCGACTGCGCCGAAGTCGAGTGACACCGTGAAGATGCCATTGGTCACGGGCACATCTTCCAGCGTCACGGCCGCACCGACCTGGCTGCCGCCGCTCGCGGCGTTGTAGAGGATGCACTCGAAATCGTAGGGCCCATTGGCGGGCGCGCCGCTCGCCTGCAGGCTGCCCTGGTAGGTGAACGCGGCTGTCAGGGCTGCCTCAGGCGCGGCCAGCGCGGCCGGCTCGGCCTCCTGGCCCAGCGCAACGCCAGACGTGAACAGCAAGACGATCAGGACGACGAGGAGAAGGATGCAGAGGCGACAGGATGACATGAGACACTCCTTTGCCCGCCTGGAGCCCGGCCACCAATGAGCCACGCGCGCTAGTGCGCTCAACTTTCAGGGGCCAGCAGGTCAGCTGCTGCCCATTGAGCCACATGCTTGGCAGGAGTATAGCAGTCCAGCGTTGCAGAATCGTGACAGAATCGGCTGGGAGGGCCGGTGTATCGTACGAGACAGTGCTCCGGTTCGAGCTCCACCAGTAGACGCGACGACGGCCGGCGGAGGGAACCACCCCGCAGCCGGCCGTCATGGTGAGGCAACCCAACCTTACACGCCGACCGGCCCGATCTGCCCCCGTGTGTGCAGCTCATCGGCCAGCCGCAGCGCCTCGACCGCCTGCCGCAGCGCCTCAGCCCAGTCAGCGCTCCGCCGCACTCCGCTGCTGCTGGATCGAATCTGGGATAAAGTTGGGGAATCAACCTGCGATATCCTGTGCTACCCTCTAGGCATTCGACTGGCGGCCGTGGAAGCATGCCGCAGAGGGAGCAGAGATGGCAGACGCATCGCAATTGACCACCGACCAGCACAACTTCTGTCTGGCCGTCGAGGCCATGAAGCTGGACCTGTTGCGCAGCGGGAAACAGGCCGCCTGGCTGGTGGCCCACCCCGGCGTGCTCCAACTCATCTGGGGTCAGGTCGACGGCGAGCTCTGCGGGCTGCGGGTGGCAGAGTCGCGCGCCTGCCCGCGGGGCTCGTTCCACCTGAGCCCGCGCCGGCCGGACGGCGCCTGACACGGCTGCGCGCGGGGTATGAGACGGCGCAGCGATTCGAGCTCCGCCAACCCCAGGACGCGACGACGGCCGACTGAGGGAACCACCCCGCAGCCGGCCGCCGTCCGGAAAACACCAGGACCGATTATACCCCGGCTGTGATGATGGGTGAAATTACCTTGTGCCGTCAACCAGGTCGAGCGCACCGGAGGGCAGCGCGTAGAACGTGCCGCCGCGGGCGAGGAGCAGCCCCGACCGCAGTGCATCAGCGACAACCGGCCTCTACCTGCACCGCGAGTGCACCGCAGGAAGGAAGAGCCGGCTATATTTGTCTCGCACCCCAACCTATCGGGTCCGGCCGGACTTGCGGCGGGCGACTAATCCGCCGCAAGACCGGCCGGTGGCGCCTTCCGCCATATTCATGGCAATGCCGGCGTTGTCTGTCTGGCGTACTCCGCTCCGTTCCTCCGCTCCGCACGCCAGACAGACAACACCGGCAGACGACGCCCCCCCCCGCCCCCGAGGGGGACCCTGGGGGGCCTGCCCCCCCGTCCCCCCTGTCTCTGCCGCCGTTGTGGGCGCCTTGTGTGCCCGGGACCGTCCCCTACCCCGGATGCAGGGCCTCGCCGGCGTGGGAGCTGCCCGCTCCGCCCAGGTTGCGCCCTCGTGGGCGCCCCGGGGACGGTCCCGGTCGCATAGATGGAGAGACGATCCCTCTTGCCAGACAACTTATCGGGTCCGGCCGGACTGGCTCCGCCCGAAAAAGACCGGGCTACGCCAG
>CAZTMA010000132.1:0-15062 GCA_964614645.1 uncultured Anaerolineales bacterium | reverse complement strand
AGCAGATAGCTGGCAGCCAGCCGCGCCGCGCTGCGCACGCCTTCCGGCCGGCCCGGCTCGGAGAGCTGCGCAATCGACGCGCGCAGCAGCCGCTTCTCAGACTGCAGCCGCAGCCCCTCGGATGCATCCACGATATCGCCTTCGTCGGTCACATTGTCGGGCTGGCCGCTGAGCCGGTGCCAGCGGGCCACATCACTTTCGTGCGGAGAATTGTCTGTGTGGTTCATGCCGGCATTGTATCATACTGCCGGACGCGAAGAGACCTCCGTGACGTCCCCCCCGGCAAAGCCGGCCGCCCCGAAGGTCCCCCCACCCAAAATAATCTTTCCCCAAAGCACCATGTTCACCTGATGCTTACTTCCGCCCCCAGAAGCTCGCATCCACCCACACCAAGGAGGAGAAGCTGTCCCTGATCCTGCACACAGTGTAGCACGGCCAGTGCCGCCGGTCATCCTCCGAAAGAGGGAAATCCGAATGGGCCTTTCTACTCCAATTTGCAGTGCCTATATACCAGAAAAGCAGGAGATTAGTTGCACTCCCGCCCGGTTGTGGGTGTACTGCAAACGTGGCAGTGTAACCCCTGTTGTGTTACACTTCGCCCCATGGACTCCCTCGTCATCGGCATCGACGCTAGCACCACCGCTTGCAAGGTCATCCTGTGGGATATGCACGGGAATGCCGTTGCGCAGGCGCGGCGCGAATTGCTCCTCTCCATGCCGCGGGCCGGCTGGCATGAGCAAGACGCGCGCGACTGGTGGACCGCGCTGGTTGCAAGCCTGCGCGAGGTCACGGGGCAAATCGAGACGCGGCGGCTGGCGGGGCTGAGCATCGCACACCAGCGCGAGACATTCGTGCCTCTGGATGCAGAGTGGGAGCCACTGCGTCCTGCGCTGCTGTGGCTGGATGAGCGGTGCAGCGACCTGCTGCCCGAACTCGAACAGCGCCTGGGCCGGGAGGCGTACCACGCGCTGACCGGCCGGCCGCTTTCCGCCAACCTGGCGGTGGGCAAGCTCGTCTGGCTGGCGCGGCACGAACCGGAGCTCTTCGCCGCCGCGCGCTGGTATGCCGATGTGCAGGGTTTCCTGGTCAAGCGGCTGACGGACCGCCTGGCGACGGGCTGGGGCAGCGCGGACCCGCTGGGCCTGTTCGACATGCAGGCCCAAGACTGGGCTGCGCCGGTCCTCGCAGCAACCGGCATCACGGCGGCGCAGTTGCCCGAGCTGCACCCGCCCGGTGCAGTGCTGGGCAGCGTGACCGCGGGAGCCGCCGCGCTGACGGGTCTGCCCGCCGGACTGCCCGTCATCTGCGGGCTGGGCGACGGACAGGCCGCGGGCCTCGCCGCCCGCGTCACAGGGCCGGGCACAGCCTATCTGAATCTCGGCACCGCAGTGGTCTCCGGCACATATGCGGATGACTACACGGCTGACCGCGCGTTCAGGACCACTTGCGGCGGCATCCCCGGCACCTTCATCCTCGAGACCGTGCTCCTGGGCGGAACCTATACCGTCGACTGGTTTCTCGAAGCGTTTGCGCAGCCCGCACCGGGCGAGACAGCCGGCGACGTGCTGGCGCGGCTCGAGGCGGAAGCCGCCTGCCTCGGCCCCGGCGCAGACGGCCTGATACTGGTGCCGTACTGGAACGGCGCACTCAACCCTTACTGGGACGCCAGCGCCAGCGGCATCGTCGCGGGCTGGCGCGGCATCCACCGGCCGCACCATCTGTATCGCGCCATCCTCGAGGGCATCGCGTTCGAGCAGCGGTTGCATGGCGAGGGCGTGGAGGCTGCGACCGGGCAGCCGGTGGCAGAGTACACCGTCATGGGCGGGGGCAGCCGCAGCAACCTGTGGCGGCAGATATTGGCCGATGTGACGGGCAAGCCCATCCGCCGCTGCGCCGCGCCGGAGGCGTCTGCGCTCGGCGCAGGCATCCTGGCCGCGGCCGGCGCGGGTCTGTTTGGCGATGTCGCCGCAGCGGCTGAGGCGATGGCCCACCCGGAGGCATCCGGCGTGCGGCCCGAGGCCAGCCGCGCCGCACGTTACATGCAGCTCTACGCAGAGGTGTACCGGCCGCTCTATCCTGCGCTGCAGGGGCCGCTCGCGCGGCTGCACGCGCTGACGCACTGAGTACGTCTGACGGGCCCGTTCGTGTCGGGCGAGGTGACCTCGCCCCTACAAGTCTTCCGCGTGGTCCACGTCCTCTGCGGTTGCAGGCAACCAATCGTCATTGGGAGAGGAAGCATGAAGATCACCGACGTCAAGACCTACCCGGTCTGGGTGGGCAGCCGCAACCAGCTCATCCTCAAGATCGAAACCGATGCAGGCATCTACGGCTGGGGCGAGTCGGGGCTCTCGGGCCGCGAGCTGGCCGTCATCGGCGCAGTCCGCCACTACCGCGAGTTCCTGCTCGGCAAGGACCCCATGCGCATCGGTGCGCTGTGGCAGGAGATGTACCGCAGCCAGTACTTCGAGGGCGGCCGCGTGCTGACCGCGGCCATTGCGGCCATCGATATCGCGCTGCATGATATCGCCGGCAGGGCGCTCGGTGTACCCGTGTACCAGCTGCTCGGCGGCCGGCAGCGCGACTTCGTACCCTGCTTTGCCACGACGGGCGCAGCCATGGGGCCCAAGCTGATCGAGGACACGCAGCTGCTCATCGCGCGGGGCTGGAACGTCATCCGGACGGTGCCCGGCCACCCGCGCAGCGATGACCCACAGCTATGGGAGCCGCGGCAGTCCATCGGCCTGACCGCGACCTGGCTGACCAAGCTGCGCGAGGCCGTCGGGCCGGATCCGGTCCTGGGCATCGACTATCACCACCGGCTGAGCGTGGCCGAGACCGCGTCGTTCTGCCAGCGGATGCCATCGGGGACGCTCGACTTCCTGGAGGAGCCCATTCGCGACGAGACACCGGAGGCCTACGCCGCGCTGCGCCAGATGACGGATGTGCCGTTTGCGGTCGGGGAGGAATTCTCGAGCAAGTGGGCCTTCCTGCCCTACATCGAGCGCGGGCTGACGCAGTTCGCGCGCATCGACGTGTGCAACGTCGGCGGGCTGACCGAGGCCATGAAGGTGGCGGGCTGGGCCGAAGCGCACTACATCGACCTCATGCCGCACAACCCGCTGGGCCCCATCTGCACCGCGGCGACGATCCACCTGGCCGCGGCGGTCGCCAACTTCGCGTGGCTCGAAGTGCGCGTCTCGCCGACCGAGGAGTTGGGCTTCTACGACATGGACCTCTTCCCGGTCCAGCCGCAGCTGCAGGGCGACCGCTTCCCCGTGCCCGATGCCCCTGGGCTCGGCGTGGAGGTCAACGAAGCCCTGGCCGCAGCCGGCGAGTTCCGCTTCTGGGAGGCGCCCCACCTGCACCGGGCCGACGGCTCGGTGACGAACTGGTAAGCTATCCTGCCGGCAGCTCCAGCTCAAGCCCGATCTCTGCCACGCGGCGCGTTTCGCGCACCCGAGACACCAGTGCGATGGCGACCGGCAGCGCCAGCGTCAGAAGCCAGAACGTCGGCCGGATGCCGAGGCCCTGGAACGCCGCGCCCACAGCCAGCGAACCGAGCACGATCGCCAGCGAATGCACGCCGCCCAACAGGCCCAGGCTGCGACCCACGAGGCCGCGCGGCACCAGATCGATCGCCAGCGCCTGCAGCAGGGGCTGCCAGGTCCCCATGACGCCCAGCAGGACTGACACGCCCCAGAAGCCCCACACAGTCGAGGCGAAGCCCATGGCCGGCAGCGCGACCAGCCCGACCGCGCAACTCAACATCAGCAACTGCTTGCGCCCGATCCGGTCCGAGAGCCTGCCCAGCAGGAACGGCACCGGCAGGCTGACCGCGCCGCCGACCGCTGCAGCCAGCCCTACGGCAGTTGCCGTGAAGCCCAGTTCGCTCATTGCCACGGAGCGCCCGAATCCACCGCCGTAGCTGGCGACAGAGGCGAACATCGCCGCAATGAGAAGCGTGTAGTAGGTCAGTCCCAACCCGGTGCTCTGGTCGGGCTGCCTGACACCCGACCCTGTAGACGCCCGGCGCGCCAGCGGCGGCTCGACGAAGAAAAAGGCCAGGACAATGCTGACGACGCAGAGGAGCGCGTCGATCATCAGCAGAGTGGGGAAGCCCCAGCGATCGGCGATCCGGCCCCAGGTCAGCCCGGTGACCACCAGGCTCAACGACGAGATGAGCGTCAGCAGGCCGAAGCTGCCTCCCCGCCGCGCCGCCGCAGCCAGCAGCCCGGTCATGATGACGATCGTGTTCACAGCCATGCCGAACGAGAAGCCGGCCAGCAGGTTCAGGGCCGTGAGTTGCTGCCAGGTGGTCGCCCGGCTCATCAGCGTCCAGGTGAGCACGAACAGGCTGCACGCGAAAATGAAGGTCTCGCGGCGGCGGCGGAAGCGGTCGGCCAGCCAACCGGCCAGCAGCGTGCCCGCGAGGTTGGCCGGGCCGCTGACGGCGTTCATGAGGCCTACCTGCATGGGCGTAGCGCCGAGTTGGTTCAGATAGACGGGCCAGAGCCCGCCCGTGCCGAAACCCGTGCTGAGCACAAGCAGGTAGGCGAGCGACATGGCGATGTGGGGCCGCTTGGACATGATGTCTCCGGACAGAGGTTGAGGAGGCAAAACCAGGGTACGGTTTGGGCCATCATAGGCCCATAATCGTACCCCTGTCAATTTGCCAGCCTAGCCGGCTACAGCCTCGACGCCAACCTTTGGCTTCCGGGACCGCGTCGCCAGGAGATAGACACCGAGCACCAGGGCGTACACTGCAAACAAGAGGATGGGGATAATCTCCAGCGAGACCCGCCGCGCCAGCACGCCCATCAGGCTCGGGATGAGCGCAGTGCCGAAGCCGGTCGCGGCCATCTGCATGCCGATCGTGTTGGCCGCGAAGTGATCGCCGACGCGCGTCCGGGTTCCCGACGTCAGTGCAGGGAAGATGGGCGCAATTGACAGGCCGATGATGGCCACCGCTACCACATTCGCCGCTTCGGAGGGATTCCAGACGAGAAGCGCTGCACCCAGCAACGCCCCGGCCAGCCCGCCCAGCACCAGCTTGTCGACTCCGGCCCGCCTGGCGAACAACCCTGCCACGATGCGGCCGATGGTGAAGGTGAACCAGTAGCTCCCTGCGAAGAACCCGGCCAGCACCTTGTCTACCCCGCGCGACTCGGTCAACAGGGAGTACGTCCAGGTGCCGAGCCCGCCCTCCGCGCCCACGTACAGGACAAACAGCAGGACGCTCAGCCACACCCGCGGCTGCCGGAGCGTCTCGCTCATCGGCGTCTTGTAGTCCGTCAGGCGCTTCTCACCCTCGTTCGACGCAGTCGTACCGCTTTGACTCCACATTTTGAGCGTCAGGGCAAAACCGAGCGCCAGCACGAGCTGAAAGACACCCACCATCCGGTAGCCGAACCGCCAGCTATCCAGGGTGGTCAGCCCGACGGTCATCACAATGGGGCCGATCGTTATGCCAATGCCCCAGCAGGCATGCAGCCACTGCATGATGCCCTCGCCGAAGTGAGACGCGACATAGGTGTTGAGGCCCGCGTCGATTGCACCCGCGCCCAGTCCGGCGAACACACCCAACAAGACCATCATCCACCACGCGGGGACGAAGGTATAGCCGAGCAACGCCAACCCGGTGAGCAAACAACTGGCAGCCAGGATGCGCCCCACGCCGACACGGGAGAGCAGATAGCCGCTGAGGAAGCTCGACGTCATGTAGCCGGCGACCGATGCGGTCAGTAGCAGGCCGATCGCGTCCAGCGGAATCGCAAAGCCGGTCCGGATCGAGGGCCAGCCCACGCCCAGCAGACCATCGGGCAGCCCCAGCGCAACGAAGGCTATGAATGCGAGCAAAATAAGGCCCAATCTTGGGTACGACTTCACTTTCGTCCAGAAACTCATCGGTGCCCTCTCCAAAAAGACCCTCGCCACAAAAGACTGGTAGTAGCAAGTGCATTGTAAGCCGGTAACCCATCCCTGCCAAACGGCAACATGGCTCAGACAAACCGACCATCACCGGATGCTCCCTTACACTCCCATTCGACCAAATGTTCTAGAATAAGCCAAGGCGACCCCGGCGCCAGACGGAGCGCTTAAGACTCTGTGCAAGGAGCTAAGCAAATGCCGGTTCTTCCATACATAAACTTCGGTGGGAACTGCCGCGAGGCAGTCCAGTATTATGCCGAGGTCTTCCAGACCGCACAGCCCAACATCATGACCTACGGCGAAATGCATGGCGGCGCAGACGGAGACGGTGAGACGCCCGAGGCCGCGAAGAACATGGTCATGCACACCGAGATCGACATCAGCGGCACCAGGGTGATGTTTTCCGATGTCTTTCCTGAGATGGGGTGGGACCATCGAGTCGGCAACAATATCAGCCTGACTGTCATCACCAAGGACGCAGAGCAGATCACCCGGTATTTCAACAGGCTGAAGGCAGGTGGAACCGTACACATGGATCTGCAGGAAACTTTCTGGGCCAAACTGTACGGCAGCCTCAGAGACCGGTACGGCATCGAGTGGCAGTTCTCGCTCGATAGCGGCGAACAACCCGCCTGAGCCCGGCCAGCGAAAGATCACAGCCCCGGCCTGGAGAACCAGGCCGGGGCTGTGTGCGTCCTGGGAGTTTTGCGGCCGGATGCTACTGCGTGGCCTCGCTCAGTGCTGCGGCGACTGCTCGCCGAAACTCGGCAATCTCGACGGGTTTCTCCAGGCAAGTGTGCACATCGAGCCGCGCGGCTTCGGCCCGCAGGTCGCGACAGCCATACGCGGTCATCCATATGACTTGGGTCTCCGCACCAACTTGGCGCAAGTATTCCGCCAGCGTACTGCCATCCGCGCCGGGGAGGCGCATATCGGTCACCAGGAGGTCAAACGAGCGGTCGGCCAGGATGGCCAGGGCGGTCCGCCCATGCTGCGCGGTCTCGATCTCGCAACCCGGACCAAGGCGGAGCAGCGCAGCGCGCAGCACGAACAACACATTCTCGTCATCATCCACCAACAGAATCCGCCGGTCCGCGGCCATGATACACTGCCCCCAGGGATAGAATCACTCCGCATCCTAACAGAAACCTGCTGCGGCAACGATTGGGGTCAGTTGGGGATTGGTTTGGCGGCCAACTCAGACAGTCCATCGCGAGGCGCAAGGGTGTAGCCCACACCCCGCACGTTGAGGATGTAGCGCGGCTGTGCGGGATTGGGCTCGATTTTCGCGCGCAGGCGATGGACGTACCACTTGATGACTTGGCGGGCCTCATAGAGATGGTCTGGCTCGTAGCCCTGGGTAGCGCGCACCAATTCCTCAGGCGTGCACACCCGGTGTGCGTTGCGAACGAGATAGGCCAGCAGGCCGAACTCTGAAGGCGTCAGGTCGAGCGGCCGGCCCTCCAGCAGCGCCAGGTGCTTTTCCGGCTGCAGGACGAAAGGCCCATGCGCCAGCGCATCATCGAGTAGAGCAGCAACCTCACGGCCGTTTGACCTGCGCCGGTCCAGCACTTCGCGCACCGTATCGAGCAGCTCGCCCGGCTCCGCAGGCTTGAGCAGGTATCGGTCCACGCCCTCACGGATGGCAGCCATCGCGGAATCCAGCGACCCGTGCGCGGTCAGCAGAATGACGCCCATCTGAGGCCAACGCCAGCGGATGGCCTCCAGCACGCGCAGACCGTCCACGCGCGTCCCCAGGCGCAGGTCCACAATCGCCAGATCAAAGCAATTACTACGCAGAAGCTCAAGAGCCTGCTCGCCGTTCCCCACAGCAGTCACCTGGTGCCCCGCGCGCTGCAGCGTCTCGCTCAGGACAAAGCGCACCGCGCCGTCGTCATCCACAACCAGTGAGCGAACTGCATCACCCATGCGACTCCACCTCCCCTGTCAGGGGCAGCCAAAGCGTGAACTCTGCACCGTGACCGCTCCGGCTGGCAACTCGGATGGTCCCGCCGTGCCGCTCGATGATACTGCGGCTCGTGAACAGCCCCAGGCCGAGGCCCTGTCGCTTCGTCGTATGAAACGGTTCGAACACGCGGCCCAGGGTTGCCGCATCGATCCCATGCCCGGTATCGCGGAACGTCACCCGCACGCCGGCAGGCGTATCCGTCCGCCGCGTCGCGATCGTCAATGTGCCGCCCACAGGCATCGCGTCGAGTGCATTCAGCATCAAATTCAGAAACACCTGCCGGATGCCGTCCTTGACTGCGACGACCGGGGGCACTTCGCCGGGTCGCCAGTCCACTGCAACCTCCTGTGCCGCGCATCGTTGTGCGTTAAGTACAAGGAGCTGTTCGATGACCTCTTCGAGCTGCAGCGGCTCGGCCCGTTCCGCTGCACTGCCGCCGTGCAGGTCCCGCAACTGAGCGACCGTCCGCGCAACACGGCGCAGTTCCTCGCGCGCCACATCCAGATAGCGCGTCGCGTCTGAGCCGTCAGGCACGCTTTCCTCGGCCAGCCCCAGGCAGCCGATGATGGACTGGAGCGGGTTGTTGATTTCGTGCGCCAGCGAGGCGCCCAGCCGTCCGGTGATAGCCAGCCGCTCCGCCTGCATCAGCGCGGCCTGGGTTGCACGCTCGCCGGTGACATCTTCTATCATCACCACACCCAGCTCGTACTCTTCCGGCAGCGTGACCGGAGCTACCGTGACCTGCGTCCAGATAGTCTCTCCATCGCGCCACACATACGGCAGCTCCATGCGCAGGTTCGGCATGGCTCCTGTGAGAACTGCAGCAAACTGCTCGCGCCCTTGCTCTGCCATCTGCGCGGCGTCGCGGCCGTCCTCTGCGGCGATGCCGGTCAGCAGGGGAAAAGTGAATTCCTGCAAGGCTGCAGCATCTTGGCCCAACATCGCCTGCAGCGCAGGGTTGCTTTCCAGGATACGGCCCTCGCGCGTCGCAAGCAACATACCGATGGGCGCAGCGTCGAAGATCGCGCGGAAGCGGGCCTGGCTAAGCTGCAGGGCCCGGGTGCGGGCAGCCACACGGGCCTCAAGCTCCTGCGAGTGACGCAGGACCTGCTCGTGGAGCCGCGCCTGGCGCACGGCCAGGGCCAGCGAGTCCGCGATATCGCCCATCATCTCCAGCGCATACAGCGATGGATGGCCGGGCCGGGCCTGCCCCAGCGTGAGACAACCGATGACCTCATCGCCCGCAATCAGCGGAACGACCGTGTAGCTGACCACGCCATCGGCCAGCAGAAGTTGCAGCCATGGGTCAGTAAGATCCACTTGTTGCAGGTTAGGAATGATGTGCGGCTCGCCGCGCGACGCGGGTCCTAGCAACGCTGCACCACTTAGCGATGCACGCATACCTGCCGCCAGATGCGGCTCCCCGCCTGCTTCAGCAGCGCCCGTCGCGGCGCCACGTCGCGCCGCCAGCACCTCGATCTCGCCGGCAGCGAAGTCGAACATCGTGACGCTGGCCCGCGCATACGGCACGAGGGACTGCATGCCGACCAGGGCCACCTCTGCGACCTCCGCAGTGGAGCGGGCGGCCAGGATGGCCCGATCGATGTCACGCAGCAACCTCAGCCGCTGCACATAGAGCTCGGTCGGGTCGAGAGCGTCGTTTTCCGGTGCATCGGCGCCGAGATCGTCGCGGATGTCGCTGCATTGCCAACCATGTTCCAACCCGGTGCTAACTGAATGCTGCATATGTCCTCAATGTAAGTCTACAGAGTAGTCATGAAGATAACACAAAGATAGTTTGCTATCCTTATGGCGAATCTAGTAATAGCTTATCGTAACCTTAACTCTCTATCTTGCCAGGGAACGTACCTGACGCTAAGATGGGCCCTGAATCTCCGGCTCACATCCCGCATTTCAACGCAGCAAAGAAGGAATCCATGAATATCACACTCAACGGCAGGAGTTGGCAGCTCAAGGGCTTCAACGGCGAGGAATGGCGCTGGCAGAACGCCCATCTGCCTGAATCGAAAGACACGCCCGGCTGGCACCCGGCGAGCGTACCGGGGAGCGTCCAGCACGACCTGTGGCAGGCCGGCGTCATTCCCGACCCCTACCGCGAGCTGAACAGCCTCGCGATCGAGTGGGTGCCGCAGCGGAGCTGGCTGTACCGCCGGACATTTGTGCCGGGTTTGGCGATGGCCAGCAGGCGGATGCAGCTTTGCTTCGAGGGCGTCGACTACGAGGCGGAGTTCTTCCTGAACGGCGAGAGCCTGGGCCGCCACGCCAGCATGTTCACCCCGGCGTGCTTCGACGTGACGGACCGGCTCAAGTACGGCGAGACCAACCACCTGGTCGTCGCGCTCGACCCCGCGCCGCAGGAGGTCCCGCAGGTCGGGCGGACGAGCCGCGTGCGCACGCTGAAGGCGCGCATGAACTACGGGTGGGACTTTTGCCCGCGCATGATCCACCTGGGCATCTGGGAAGACGTCTACCTGCGCGTCACCGGCCCGGCGCGGCTGGCCGATGTGTGGGTCCGGCCGGAGCTGACCCCGGCGCTCGATCGGGCGACAGTCCACGTTGCCGTCGAGGTGGATGTGAATGCGGCGGGCGAGTACGAGATCGATGCGGCCATCAGGCCCGAGGGCGTGGACGCAGGTGACCGGCAGGCGCAGGTCGTCCACCTGGAGCCGGGGCGCACCACCGTGCACTTCATCTTCGAGGTGGCAGACCCGGCGCTCTGGTGGCCGAACGGCTACGGCGACCAGCCGATCTACCGCTGCGATGTCAGCGCGACCGCGGCCGGCGCCAGAGCGGCATCGGACATACGCGCCGTCACCTTCGGCATCCGCCGGGTGGAGTTCCTGCAGAACGATGCACCCGGTATCACTGCCCGGCCCTATACGCTGGCGGTCAACGGGCGTAAGGTCTACATCAAGGGGTGGAACTGGGTGCCCATCGACGTGCTGTACGGGGTGCCGCAGCCGGAGAAGCTGGCCCGGCTGCTGCGGCTGGTGCAGGCGGCGCACGGCAACTTCCTGCGCGTCTGGGGGGGCGGGCTGATCCAGACCGAGGCCTTCTACCGCCTGTGCGACCGGCTCGGCATCCTCGTCTGGCAGGAGTTCATCCAATCGAGCTCCGGCGTGGACAACGTGCCGTCGGAGGACTCCGCCTTCCTGAGCAAAATCGTCACTGAAGCCGAGCAGGTCATCCCCCGCCGGCGCAACCATCCTTCCCTGGCCGCCTGGTGCGGGGGCAACGAGCTACACATCCGGCCGGGCGAAATCCCGCTCAACGAGAGCGACTCGCCTGTGCTGGCCGCGCTGCAGGACACCGTAAACCGGCTCGACCCGGGCCGCTACTGGCTGCCGACCTCGCCATCCGGCCCGCTCTTCGGCAACTCGCTGGACAACATCGAGCGCACGCCCGATGCGCTGCACGATGTGCACGGGCCGTGGGATTACCAGGGGCTTACCGAGCAATACACACTCTACAACCGCACGACCTCCCTGCTCCACAGCGAGTTCGGCGCCGAAGGCTTGGCCAACCGCCGCACGCTCGACGAACTTGCCCCGCGCGAGATACAGCAGCCGGTCTCGCTGGAGAACCCGCTCTACAGCCACCTGGCGTCCTGGTGGGTCCGCCGCGCGATGTGGGATCGCATGTTCGGCCCGCTCACCGAGGTGGACGAACTCATCCGAGCGACGCAGTTCACCCAGGCGGAAGGGCTGCGCTACGCGATCGAGGCCAACCGCCGGCGCAAGTGGCGCAACAGCGGCTCGCTGCCCTGGCAGTTCAACGAGCCCTATCCCAACCCGGCGTGCACCTCGGCGGTCGATTACCATGCCCGGCCGAAGCCCGCTTACTACACGATAGCCCGCGCGTATGCCCCGGTGACGGTCACAGCTGCCTATTCACGGCTGGTCTGGACAGGCGGCTCGCCGTTCGAGGCGGAGGCCTGGGCGAACGTCTCCGGGTCCGAGGACATCGCGGCGCATCTGCAGGCCCGGCTGGCCGGCCTGAGCGGCACGACCTACGGCGAAACGACTTCAACGCACACGCTTGCGGGCGACGGAGCCACCCGGCTGGCCGCGCTCACCGGCTGGACCGTGCCCGTCGACGAGCACGGCTTCTTCCTCGACCTGACCCTGACCGGCACAAATGGCCGGGTCCTGGCAGCGAACCGCTACCTCTTCGGCATCGGCGCCGACCTCCGGCCATTGCTCGCCGCTCCCCCGACCCAGCTGGCCATTGAGCAGAAACCAGGCGTCGTGACTATACGCAACGCCGGAGAGCAAGCTGCGATGAACGTCTGGGTGGAAGATGCACGGCCGGTTCGCAGCGCCGGATCTGTGTATTTCGACGACAACTACTTCTGCCTGCTGCCAGGCGAAAGCCGGACCCTCGCAGTCACGTGGGACGGCGTGTCCGAAGATGAGCGCGAGCTGGAGGTCAGCGCATGGAACGCAGTTGTCGAGGGGAGACACGCATGAATGATCTCGCAACCCTGCTGAAGAAGTACCCTGAACTGTCCTCTATCACGGCGGACATCGAGGCGGCGCGCGACCTCCTCGTCGAAGCTTACCGGCATGGCGGCCAGGTGCTCATCTGCGGGAACGGCGGCAGCGCCTCGGACAGCGAGCACATCGTCGGAGAGCTGATGAAAGGTTTCCTGCGGCGGCGGCCCGTGCCTGCTGCGACCCGCGAAAGGCTACAGGCGGTCAGTGAAGACGAAGGCGCGTACCTGGCCGACCACCTGCAGGGTGCGCTGCCAGCGATCTCGCTGGTCAGCCATACGTCGCTTATCACGGCCTTTGCCAACGACGTGGCGGCCGACATGATCTTCGCGCAGCAGGTCTACGGCTACGGCCGTCCCGGCGACGTGTTGATCGGCATCAGTACGTCGGGCAATGCGGCCAACGTGCGCCACGCGCTGCAGGTGGCGCGGGCGCTCGGCGTGCACACGATCGGGCTCACCGGTGCGACGGGCGGCAAGATGCTGCCCTTCTGCGATGTGGCGATCCGGGCGCCCGTTGCGGAGACCGCCGACGTCCAGGAACGCCACCTCGCCATCTACCACGCCCTCTGCGCACAGGTCGAGGCGCACTTCTTCGCCGAGTGAGCAATGGGACACTGATTGAACTGATGAAACTGATTGAACTGCTTTTTTCTTATCTTGATAATCAGTCCAATCAGTCCGGTCAGTGTCCTATTCCCGCGCTCGCCGCAACCTGATCCTCCAGATTTCCCCAGAATCAGTATCTTTGGTTATAGTTCCACGTTAGTACGTACACAACGCAGCAACATCGCACGACGCCTCGTACGTCATCGCCCACCCTGATGCATGGAGGAACCAGAAGCATGCGTTTGCGCTATCTGCTCTCCTTCGTCGCGCTCGTGTTCGCCGTGTTCCTGCTGGCCCGGCCAGCTAACGCGACGGCGCCCGCAGCGGCAGGGAACCAGGACCAGGTCCTTGCGTCCAGAAGGGCCTCTAAGACAGCCTGGGTTGTCAATGCGCCACTGATTGCCAACCAGGCCGCACCGGTACGCACTCGCACCCGAGTGCCGCCACGGAGCACAGAGACTCCCACCGCCACGGCCACGCCCACGGCAGTGCCACCTACGAGCACACCGACTGCGACATCAACGAGTGTGCCGCCGACAAATACAGCCACTGCCACACCTACGACAGTCCTGCCGGCGAACACACCCACCAACACGCCCGATCCCAGCGACCCGCACGGCAGCATCGCCCAATATGATGGGCCGCAGACCTGCATCGCCTGCCATGCAAAGCAGGCGGAAGATGCACTGCACTCGGAACACATGCAGTGGGAGGGCAAGTGGACTGAGGTCAACACCTACTGCACGTCGCCCGAGCCGGCCGATTACGCGTGTCTGTCCTGCCACGCATCGACGGGCAAGGTGACCAATCTCACCGCCAACGACGTGGACTGCCTCATCTGCCACAGCGACACCTACCGGCGTTCGCTGCAGCCCCTCGACATTCCGGTGACCGTGACCGATTGGCAGGGGACTTCGAGGACTTTCTGGACCCCGCGGAAGAATGCCGAGGGCAACTACACGATGCAGCCGCGCTTCGACCTGATGCCCGAGGGCACGACGATGGCCGAGCTGGCGCAGAACGTGCACCTGCCCACGCGCGCGACCTGCCTGCGCTGCCACGCGACCGCGGGCGGCGGTGACGGCGTCAAGCGCGGGGATATGAGCTCGGCGCTGGTGAACCCGTCGTATGCCAGCGACATCCACATGTCGCCGCAGGGCGCCAACCTCGTCTGCCAGGACTGCCATACCGTCACCGATCACAAGATTGCGGGCAAAGGCATCGACCTGCGCATCTCCGAGGGCGGCCCCGTCAAGACCTGCCAGGACTGCCACAGCGCGCAGCCGCACGGCAGCAAGGACCTGGACAAGCACACGGCGCACGTGGCCTGCCAGACCTGCCACATCCCGCAGTTTGCCAAGGACATGCCCACCGAGATGTCGCGCGACTGGACCCACCCCGTCTGGAACCCGGCCGCATGCAGCGGACAGGGAGGATGGGTCGGCGAAGAGGTCAAGCAGGCAAATGTGAAGCCGGCATACGACTGGTGGAACGGCACAAGCTACGTCTACAACCTGCCGGATCCCATCGGCGCTGACCCGGACGGTGCGTACACGATGGCCCGCGCCAACGGCAGCGTCCAGGAGGCGAATGCCAAAATCTACCCGCTCAAGATTCACACCTCGGTGCAGCCGCGGCATGACGCTACCGGAGTCATGGTGCAGTACGATGTGCTGTGGAACTTCATGACGGGCAGATACGAGGAGGCCGCGGCGCGCGGCGTTGCCTTCATGGGCCTGAGCGGGTCCTACTCGTGGGTCAATACGCGGGCCGAGCAGCTCGTCACGCACGGCGTGTCGCCGGAGGACGATGCCCTGCGCTGCGAGGCCTGCCACAACAACGGCGCACAGATGAACCTGGATGCGTTGGGCTACACCTTGAAGGGACCCGCAGACCAGGTCTGCACGCAGTGTCACGGCTACGAAGATCCGAACGAGCTGGTGTACAAGGAGATGCACAGCAAGCACGTCGAGAGCAAGCAGTACGATTGTAGCTGGTGCCATACGTTCAGCCGGCCCGAGCGGGGGCTGAAGCTGCCGTAGG
>CAZTMA010000131.1:6467-15166 GCA_964614645.1 uncultured Anaerolineales bacterium | reverse complement strand
ACGCGATACACTGGGAAACCCATGTCCCATACTGGACCAGGTTGGCCGTGAACTGATAGTTCGAAACGTTCAGGAAGAAGCCATCGGCGTCCGCGACTCCCGCCTGCACGAGGCGATGGGCTGCATCGCCAACGCCCAGCCATGCGCTGTGCGTGCCGTCGAGGTAAACGCTGGCGTTCGGCAGCGCCCCGAGCACGTCCACCGCGTAGTTCAACATCAGGAAGCGGTCGGCCGCAGCAGTCGCCGGGTCAGCCTCGGCCGGCTGGCACCACTCGAGTGCATCGCTGCCGTACGGGTTGTACCACGGGATGATGCCCAGGCCGTCTGGTTCGAGGATGACCACCGCCTCAGCCGCGCCGATGCCGGCCGCAACCCCATCGATCCAGGCCATGTACTCATCGACTGTGGTCGCCCCGCCCGCGGAGAACTGCGCACAGTCGCGGAAGGGGATGTTGTACGCGACTAGGACGGGCACGGTTTTCTTGGCGGCTGCCATCTTGACCGTGTTCCTCACATCCTGCTGGACGCTCTTGGGGGTGCCCTGCGTGAACCAGACTGCCTGGGGCAGCCCGATCATCTCGCGGATGAGATTCGCGTCATCCTTGGCGCGGCCCGAGATGAGATCCGCGATCTGCTCGATCGCGCCGTGATTCGGCTTTGGAGTGTAGAACTGAGTGTCGGGGCCGATAGCGCCGGCTGTGGCGGGCACGATGAGTGCCGCCAGGATAGCGCCGACGACGAGGACCAGTTTGAGTTGACTACGGCTCGCCATGTGCGTCTCCTTTCATCTGTCACACGAGTGTAGTTGATGAAGTGCCGCATGATGACTTACCCAATGGTTGCACCATTCTAACGCGCGATGAGGCTCTGGTCAACATCGGGTCCGGTTGGGCGATCCCGGTGGTGCTTACTCCCCGTTGCGGAGATCGGATAACGTCCCGGGCGCATAGCTGATTTCCGAGAAGGTCGCGGTGCAGCCCTGGCCCGTGGGCGACTGCACGGAGAAGCCGACCCGCAGGTCCTCTACATCCCCCAGCGAGAAGTGTCGCACGAAGTGCCAGTAGTGGCCGTCCCGCGAGTAGTGGAAGGCCAGAACCTTGCCGTGCCGATAGATGCGCAGCCAGACGGAGTTGCCCGCGATGTCCACCGAATTGCAGTCATCCGAGACGCCGCGCGTGACCACTGAGACGACCATCGGCTGGCCCTGGGGCGAGTACTCGAAACAGAGCTTGGCCCAGAGCGCATCGTGCGCGTAGAGGAATAGCGTTCCGGCGTCGAAGGTGGACGCGAACTCAACCGTCACCCGCGCCTGGAGCGTGAAGGCCGGGTCGGGCGGCACGAACAGAGCGATGGGCGCGTTCTTGTAGACCGGGTCTCCGCTGGGGTGGGTGAACCAGTCGGACAGGGCTCCCGTAGTGATGCTGAGCTCCTGCCCGGCATTGCTGGCGATGGCGGCAGGCTGGTGCTTCCAGGCGATAGGGGCCGGGATCGCGGACAGCGTGAAGGTATCGCTCATGATGTCTCCTTTGATGAACGCAGCCCCCGATTGATGGTCAGCAGCATCACACCCAGAACCACGAATGCAATGGGAATCCCACAGACTTCCATGTTGTCCTCTCATTCTGCCGGCCTGCCAAGGGCTGCAACGTGCCGCGTTGCAATTTGCAGCGCTGCAACGGTTTTGGAGGGCACTCAGGCGTGAAATACGCGCTTGTGTTGCACCGCCGGCCAGCCACCCGTGTTCTATCCCCTCCGGCCAGACACAGAATAGCACATATGTGCCGGATGTGCAATAGTCGATTTCGCGGGTAATCTCAGGAGCGGTGGCTGCATCTCTCGTGCATTGAGTGTCGTTCTGCAAGGTTTCTGCAAGGACAGCGCACGTCCCGCGGACCTAAGCCCGCAGGGGCGAAGCGGTAGGGTACCTCCAGAAGGTTCGACCAGGGAGGTACCCAGCCATGTACGTAAAGCGGAGTCTGACTTGTGGGTTGGTTCTGATGCTCTCCGTCCTGCTTGGCGCAACCCTGCCGGCCCGCGAGCCGGTGGCCGTGCTCGCGGCGCCTGCAGCCGACACGCCCAGCGACACCACACGCCGTGGACCGCAGCCGTTCGTGACCCTGTTCTGCCGGTTCCCGGGGATCGAGCCGGACGACCGGTCGGACGAGGGGCTGCGCGAGTATTACCGGGCGGTCATGGGCGATCAGGCGCCGGGGCTGGCCGACTACTGGCAGGAAGTTTCATACGGCCAAATGAGCCTGGCAGGCAGCCGGCTCGGGGAGTGGTACACGATGCCGCAGCCGGCCACGGCTTACCAGTTGCGACCGGCGAATCAGGCAACGCTCCGGCGGCTGGCGGAGGAATGCACGGCGGCCGCGGATGAGGATATGTTCTTCCCCGATTACGCGGGCATCAACCTGGTCTTCAACTACTGCCCGGATACCGCCTATGGGGGTACGCTCTCGCTGGTACGCGACGGACAGGAGAAGCGTTACGGTATCACATGGCTCTGCACGGGCAAGTACGGCTGGCAGAAGACCGTCGCGCACGAGATGGGGCACGCCTTCGGGTTGAGCCACAGCTCTGACGGTTCGGATGACGTATACAGCAATCCCTGGGACATCATGAGCGTCTGCAGCTACTGCCGGATCGATCCCGCTTATGGGCCGATTGCACAACACCCGATTGCCTACCAGAAGGACCGGTTGGGGTGGATCCCCGCCGAGCGGAAGTACACCGCGGGGTCGGGCAGCCGGGTACAAATCACGCTGGAGCAACTGGCCCAGCCGCAGGGGGATGGCTACCTGATGGCCGTGATCCCGCTGCCGGGAGAGGGGGGCCGATTCTACACGGTCGAGGCGCGGCGCCGCGCGGGCTACGACCGGAACCTGCCGATGGATGCGGTAGTGATCCACCTGGTCGACCCGGCCAGCCAACCGGCCGCAACGGTGGTGCGGCATGGGCCTGTGAAAGGAGTGTTCGTGGATAGCGCCTGGGTGCCGGGGATGGGGTTTGCGGATCAGGACAATAGCGTTACGGTGGAGGTCGAAGCCGCCACTGCCTCCGGCTTCGTAGTGACCATCTCAAATGTCGCGGCCCCCTGAAGTGCCATCGCCCCTGATCTCCGCCTCGACGTCGGCCAGGTCGCGCGTCTGGCCGCGTGCGGTCGCCGCGGCAAAGACCTCGGTCGGGAGTTCGGCCTCCAGTTCGGCCAGTAGCCGGCCGGCCGACTGGCGAACCCAGTGGGTGGTGTAGCGGTGGGTGACGACAAATGCCAGCAGTTCGGCAGCGCGCAGGGGATCACCTCCGGCGGCGATGACCTCTGCCGCGCCCTCGATGGCCTCCATTGTGGTGCGGCCCATGCGCGCCGGCACGCGCAGCGCGCGGCGATAATAATCCATGGCTTGGACGTTGTTCTGTTGAGCGGCCGCGGCCTGCCCTAAACCCAGGAGCGCGATTGCGCTGTAAGCGTCACGTCCCCCGGCCCAGTGATCGCAGACGCGCCACGCCTCGGCAAAGAACGCCTGGGCCTGAGCCGGACGCCCGAGGCTGAGTTCCACCTGGCCCAGGCCGGCCAGCGCGGCGGCGATGCCCTCCTCGTAGTGGATCGGACGGCACGCGGCTGCGCTCTGCATGAAGTGGGCGCGGGCCTCTGCGAACTCGCCCAGCCGCGTCTCGATCCGCCCGAGCTCCATCAAGGCCACGCTGAGACGCTGGGGGTCCTTCTCGTCGCGCGCAACACGTATTGCCTCCTGGACGTACGTTTTTCCGGCCGTATATTGGCCCTGACTCCAGAGAATTTCGATCATTACAGAGTTGGCAAGAGACTTCCACCACCCTTTGAGCCATTCCAGGGCGCTCTCCAGAATAGCCTGCGCCTCAGCGTATTCTCCCTCGTGTAACAGATACATGCCCAGCCTGGTCAGGTACGAGCCACGGCGCATGGACAACCCGGCTTCTGATCTGTAAGGCCACGCTTTGCCTTCAGAATCCGGCAGAGAGGCGAGCAATTCTCGTATCAGCTGAATGCCTGCCGCGCGTTTTCCCCACCACGCATAGAGCCCGGCTTTGCCCGACCGGATATCAGAAAACCTGTCCTGCCATCCCGGCGTATCGGGATCCACGCGGGCCAGGATAGATAGCGCCTCGTCAAGGAGTGCGTGATGCCGCTCCAGGCTCCAGGGGTCGAGACAACTGGCGAGGTATTGCAGTCCCGCCAGGAACACGAGCGCATCGGGCCGGTGGACAGGGGTGTCTGCCGGGCGGCAGAGCGCTCTCACCCGGTCGATTGTCGGCAGCACCAATCGCTGGTAGGTCACGCCATCGGAGAAGCAGAGGTCCATGAGAGCCAATAGCGCCCAGAAGAGATACGTCTGCTCGGAATCACACGGGTCCACCATGCGGTGCCAGGCATCCTCGATGTTCGCTAAGTCGGCGGCGATGGGCTGGTTGGCGATGGACCGGTGCCCGGCCGTCCGGCACGCCTGCTCCCACTGATCCAACTGCCTGACATAGTATGTCCCATGACGGTCGCGGACTGCGTCGGGTGTCTCGCCGGTATCGGCCAGGTGCTCGGCCGACAGCCGCTCGGCGCAGTAGTAGCGGATCAAGGTGTGCAAGTCATAGCGGCCGGATGGCAGGAGGGTGATCCACGAGCGATCCACCAGGGCCGACAGGTCAGCCAGGGAGGCGCCCGCAACGACTTGGGCCGCGTCGCCTGTGAAGCCATCGCGGAACACGGCGCAGCAGCGCAGCACATCGCGTTCGTGGGCCGAGAGCAGGCGCCACGACTGGTCGAAGGCGGCACGCATGCTGCGATGGCGCGCAGGCGCGTCGCGCAGGTTGGCCGCGAGCAGGTCAAGGTTCTCAGCCAGCCGCCGCGTGATCTCGGCGAGCGGCAGCACACGCAGCCAGGGCGCAACCAGCTCAATGGCAAGCGGCATGCCGTCCACTTGGTGGCAAACAGCAGCAACCAGGCGGGCATCATCTGCGCTGGGGCTGAACCCCGGCTGCACGCGGCAAGCGCAGTGCAGGAAGAAGCGGGTCGCAGCGTGGGCTCCAAGATCGCGTGGGCCGGACGCGTCTGGCTCGGCGTCGAGGATTGCGAACCCCGGTGGGGTGGCCGGAGCGCCATCGGGCGGCAGGTCGAGCCCGCCGAGCGGCAGCAACCATTCTTCGTGCAGGTTGAGCCGCTCGCGCGAGGTGACCAGCAGCTTCAGCCCCGGCGCATGCTCCAACAGCCGGGGCAGGAGCCCGAGGCCGTCCTCGCCGGCGGCCTCACCATCGTTCGCCAGCAGGTGCTCGTAGTTGTCGAGGATGAGGAGCAACTTCCGTTCAGCCAAAAAGTCGGCAAGCTGCTGTTCCGGGGTGACGGCGCCCTTCTTCGACGCGGCAAGAGTCTGCAAGATGGTTGCTGCGACAAGGTCCGGCGCATCAACCGCGGCGAGGGGGACGAAGCAGACACCATGGTGGAAGCGGTTGACCTCAACGCGGCCTGCCTCGACCGCGAGCCGCGTCTTGCCGACGCCACCGGGGCCAAGGATGGTCAGGAGCCGGCAGGCGGGATCGGCCAGCCGCTCTGCGACTTGCACCAGCTCAGCCTCGCGACCGAAGAACGCACCAGCCGGCGCGGGCAGGTTGTTGACGGTCGACACCGTCTCAACCCGGAAGCGCGTGGCTGCACTGGTTGTGGTCTCAGTGCGCCTGGGCCGGATGGTTCCTGCCTTGAGCTGCTCGTAGAGCGCCGTCGTCTCCGGCTCTGGCGGGATACCTAGCTCAGCCTGCAGGGCTTTCGTGCAGGACTCATACTGCGCAAACGCGGCCGCCCGATCACCCAGCCCTGCATAGAGGCGCATCAGGCAGCGGTGGGCCGGCTCGCAGAGCGGGTCCAGCCCCAGCCACCGCCGCGCATGGGGGAGCGCGCGCTCGAACGCGTCGCGGCTGCTGTGGGCCAGCGCGAGGCTTTCGAGCGCTTCGCCGAACTCCAGGCGCAGCGTCTCGCCGGTGTAGGTCTGCCAGGTGTCGAAGTCGGGCGCGTCGCGGAGCGTGAATCCGGCGAGGAAATCGCCGCGGTAGAGCTCGACGGCCTCGGCCAGCGCGGCCAGGCAGGCGTCGCAGAGGGGGTCGCGGGATGGATGGTGGGCGGCGACCTGCGCCACGCACGCGCGGAAACGGGCTGTGTCGACAAACAGCGCGTCGGGGTGGAGGGCCACCCGATCGACGTCGGCTTCCAGCATCTCGGGGCCAATAGCCTGGCGCAGGTCCACGAGCACGCGGCTCAGATGGGCGCGCGCCTGCGTCGCGTCTGCCTCGGGCCAGAGCAGCGCAGCCAGGGTGTCGCGGGCGTGCGCGCCGGGCATGGTCGCCAGGTAGGCCAGCAGCGCCAGCGCCTTGCGACGCTCGATGGCCACGCGGGTCCCCCCGCGTTCAAGCTGCGGTGCGCCGAACAAGAACAGCTTTGGCCGCTCCACAGGTGCCTCCTCCTGCGCCAGCCTGGCCTCGCAGACGTTTCCTCCCGGGAGAACGTCGTCGAGACTGCGGAAATTATACCATAGTGCTGGGGCGGGCTCTCACCATCGTGAACGCGAAGGGCCGGTCAAGCGATGTTCGTTTGGCCGGCCCGCATACCGCCATGCAGGCGCCAGCGCGGTTGTATGGACGTGAAATCAGATTGGCTCAGAGCAGCAGCCGCGCCCTCCGGCTGGCTACTCGGCCAACACGGTGCAGAGCGTCTGAAAGTCAAGTTGGTAGAGGCCTACCCGCTTGAGTTCGCTGGTCACCACCCAGTTGTCGACCTCTTCCACTATCTGGCCAGAGATGTGGATGACGGGTCCATACCCTGGGACTTGGACGTTCCATACCGTGCCGGTATACCTCCGGATCCACGTGTTCTCGCCTGTCATTTCCACGTGGACCGAGTAGCTGAACGGTCCGCTCACACGACTCTCGGGGTGCGCAGAATTGTACACGGTGTCCACGCCTGAACTTTGATACAGGGTCCTCACCAAAGTGCCGGCCTTGTCGAAGTACGGGAGTTCGCTTTCGTGGCCTTGAGCGCGAACCACGGCCCAGAAGTCAAAGCCATAGTCCGCGCAGTTAACGGCCGGGTACTCCACGTCGAAGTCCTGGTCGTACCAGTACTCGGGTTTGTCCGCACTGGCGGGAAGGGCTGCTGCCAGAGTAATCAGCAGCACGAGCAACAGAACGGTGAGTCTTCTCATGATAGTGCCTCCTTAGAATCGGGCCGGCGTCCAGACGGTGGGGCACTGAAGGTGTATCATGCCAGGGACATCTGCGCACGCCGGTCAGGTGTATGAGCTACACCGCCAGCATAAGGCAGCACCGTTCCAAAATCGTGACAGAATTGGACATTGCCCCCAAGCTGAAGGCGAGTTTTCAGACTATTTACAGCGGCACCGGCAAGCCGCCCTGTGCACGGCTGGCCTCTGCCGCCTCCAGGAACGCGATGATCTCGAAGGTCGTTGCCAGGTCGATGGGTGAGCGGCCGGAGCGGAAGAACGCCAGGATGTCGGCCAGCAGGCGGGCGGTCGTCGCGGACGTGGCATCTGCCAGGCCGCAGCGAACGCCGCGGTCGGTGTGGACCACGTACCCGAACTCTCTTGCCCCGGCGCGCGTACCCCGCATCACGCCGGGCCGGCCGTCATTCCAGTCGCCCACCACGACGTCCACGCCCGGCCGCGCGAGGATCTGCACCTGCCAGCAGCCCGGGCCTAGCGCGGCAAACAGCATCTCGGCCGCGTGGATGCCGTACCAGAAGAGTCCCGGGTAGTCGTCCAGCAGCGGGGCGGGGCCGAACGTCTCGCACCCGGCAATCTGCTCACCGGCGGCGGCTGCCAGAGCATCCGCCAGGCCGGCTGCATAGCGCAGCGATGAGCATGACATAACGGGAGTGAGGGTCTCATTGGCTCGCCGGATGAGCGCGCGGGCGTCGGCCGACGAAGTGGCGAACGGCTTATCGATGAAGACCGGCTTCCCGATTGCAAGCTCCGCAAACTGCGCCGCGTGCTGCCGGCCGTCGACGCTTTCGAGGAAGATGGCGTCCACATCGCGGGCGAGCGCAGCCAAGTCGTCGTAAAGTGGGGCCCCGGTGATCTGCTGCAGCGTCGCGGTGAAGCCCTGCACGCGGTCGTGGCTGAGCGAAAACGCCTCGGAGCCGCCGCCGTAGAGCGCCACGATGGCCGCGCCCGGCTGGTAATGGGCGTTCTCCGGATCGTGCAGCATCCGGGCAAAGGCCTCGCAGTGGGATGTATCCAGCCCCACCATCCCCAGTTTCAGGACATCGCTCATGCTTCCGTTCCTGCCTTTCAACGATAGATCAGATCAAGGATATTCTCACCGTACAGCCGCACCGTCTGGCTGTCGACGCGCTCCGCGCCGGGCTGCGCGGCTGTGGCATCCGCGACATCGGTGTGAAAGAACCGCTTCTCCAGCACGTACGGCCCCGGCCATACCAGCGGCGGCAGGGGGTCGCTGCGCTGGCGTTCGACTGCCCGCTGGATCCCCTCGCGGATGCAGCGGCGCGCCTCGGGGGCAGACAGGGAGATCGCGGACCCGCGGCCCAGCCCCTCCTTGACGGCGACGGTGCCTATGCCGGGCACCAGTTCCTCGGCTTCCCGGCACGCGGCCAGGTCGCCGCTGAGGAAGATCAGGGGCAGGCCGAGCCCGCCGCAGAAGAGCGCACA
>CAZTMA010000131.1:0-6457 GCA_964614645.1 uncultured Anaerolineales bacterium | reverse complement strand
GTTGAGCTTGTAATAGTCGATGCTCCGGCTGCTCTGCGTGTGGTTCTGGTTGCCCGTCAGCGTACCGGCCATCGCGTGCTGGCCGATGATGACGCAGGCTTCGTAGCGGCCGATCACCTCGGCCAGCCGCGACCAGGGGGCCAGGGGGCGCCCGCTGAGCAGTTTCGCTGCCGGATGCAATTCCGGGAAGTTGATGGCTCCAGGGCCATGCCCATCCCAGACCAGGATGTCGTCCACCCCGGCGTCGCACAGGCCGTCGACCGCGGCGTTGACCTCGGCGGTCGCGAGCTGCCGTGCGACCTCGTAATACTTGCCGTCGGGATAGGACTGCTCGGTGAACGACACGACTCCGGCCACGCCTTCCATATCCGTGACCATGAAGATGCGCTTCATACTGGCCTCCCGTGCGGCAGCTCCGGCGCCAGCCGGAGCGCGTTGCCCGCGTACACCTTCTCCAGGACGCGAGCCGGGAGATCAAGGGATGCGAGGTGCTCCTGGAGCCGGTTGTCGAAGCAGTCGCGGCCGTAGAGCAGGCGGTCCTGGAACTCGATCAGGAAGTCCCTGGCGAATGCCGGGTCGCGCGTCAGCGCATTCAGCGCAGAGCCGGCCGACAGATCGGCATGGAGATTTGGATAGCGGCGCAGCATCTCGGGGACCTTCCCGCCCGGAAGCACGGGCCCTGTGGGGTAGAGTGCCTGGCGGCAGAGGTCGTCGCCCGAAATGTGCGCCCAGAACCCCGGCGCGTGGCCGATGAAGATGGTGTCCGGGCAGGCCTGCAGGCAGCGCTCCAGGGCTTCGATGCCGCCGCCGTACCACCAGTTGGGCCGCGGGTAGCTGCGCCCGGAGTCGAACTCGTAATCGATGTGGACGGTCACCGGCAGCCCCTGCCGGCCGCAGTAGCGGTACAGGCGCAGCGCGTCGAGGTTGTCGTACATCATGCGCAGCTTAAGCTCGCCGCAGACCTGCACGCCATAGACCGCTACGGCTGCCGTCAGACGGTCGACCGCGTCCGGCCGGCGGGGATCCGGCGCATAGCCGAGCACGAAGCGGCCCGGCGCGAGCAGCGCATAGTCGAGGCAGCGCTCGAAGGGGATCGGATAGCCGCGCGGGTCGGCCAGCGACACCGTGTTGTACTGCGGGTCGTACTCGTCCGCCGGGCACTCCCACGACAGCAACCAGGTTCGCGCGATGCCGTGCAGCGCGGCATTCTGCAGCGACCGCTCCAGGTTGTGCCCATGCCAGTCGGGATGATTGTGAGCGTCGATGATGAGCATATGTCCCTCTCCCCTTTATCCCCACTATCATACGCCGCAGTAGGCGGCATCGACCTTGCGGAGGATGGCCAGCGCGGCGTCCACTTCGTCCGGGCCCCAGTTCTCGTGCAAGTGCAGGTTGAAGTGCACGTCCATGGCCGCGTGCGCATTGGGGCATGGAAAATCACGTTCGCGGTCGCCGAGGTAATCCGGGCTGGACCACGGGTAATCGCTGCTGCCGAACACCCGCCGGTTGATGAACCAGTCCTGCGTATGCGGCAGCGCGGCCCGGTAGTGCGGGGTGATCGGCAGTCCCTCGGCTTCCAACGCCCGGCAGAAGGTGTCCCGGTCGCAGGCCGCGGCCTCGGCGTGGAAGCGGAGGCGCAGGAACCAGTAGCTGGGCTGCGCTCCCGGGATGGGCGCCCGATGGGAAACAGTCGGCAGGTCGAGGAGGCCTTCGCCGAGCTGGCCGGCAATGGCCTGACGCCGGGTGACGACCTCCGGCAGCTTGCGAAGCTGGACCCTGCCGATGGCCGCGGCTAAGTCATTCAGGTTAAAATTGAGCGATGCGGTCACGTTGGTGGAGCCCGGGGGCAGGCCGAAGGGCTTGCCGCGGTCGGCCGCGCGGCGCACCGCCTGGTACAACTTTTCGTCCCGGGTGAAGACCATGCCGCCCTGGCCGCCGGTGCTCAGGTGCTTGCCGAACATGGTCGAGAAGGCGGCGATGTCGCCGAAGCTGCCCACCGGCCGGCCGTGCAGCCGCGCGCCGTGGGCCTGCGCGCAGTCTTCGATGACGGGGATGCCGCGGCGGTGGGCCAGGTGGACAATCGCATCGATGGGGGCCGGCTCGCCGCCGATGTGTGCGATGACAACCGCGCGCGTGAGCGGCGATAGCAGCGCGGCCACCTGGTCCGGGCCGCTATTATAGGAGCCCGGTGCGGTGTCGGCTACGATGGGGATCAGGTTCAGCAGGGGGATGGGCATCATGCCGCCGGGATCAGTGACCGCCGAGACTACGACCTCCCCGAACGGCTCCAGGTCCAGCGCCTTGAGCGCCACGTAGAGGGCCGACGTGCCCGAGTTGACCGCATCGGCATAGCCGCCGCCCAAGGCCGTGGCAAACTCGCGGCAGTAAGCTTCCTCTTCGTCGCCGTTGTAGCCCGGCATCGCGCCGGCCGCGAGCCCGCGATCCAGTACGGCCAGGATGGCAGCCTTCTCGTCCTCGCTGATATTGCCGCGCGGTGGGAACGGCTCCGGGTGGACCTTTGGCCCGCCGTGCAAGGCCAAGCGCTCCCCGGATCGGGATGTTGCCTGCGTGTTGCTTAAGTCCTCCATGGCTCACCCCAAGTTGCCGTTGATGCAGCTCGGCCTCGCCACGCCACGGGCGTTGACGGTGTTTCCGATGATGGGCTTGCGTGTGCAGACGTCAATCGCCAGGTAGCGGGCCTGGTCAGTGGTTGCGCAGCCGACAGGCAGCCTATCGGCTCAATAGCGGGGAATATTACTGGCGGGGATGGATGGGAGTCGAACCCACCGTGGACGCTTCTTAGGCGCCCACCACCGGTTTTGAAGACCGGGGCCGCCACCGAACGACAACCACCCCCACCGGTATTGTACGTATCAGGTGGCAGGTTGGCAAGTTACACCGGGCGCAGTCTGATCGGCCACTGTCAGCAATTCGTCATCGCACCGTCATGCCATATTCCACCTGTGGCGCGATAATGTTGACGGTGTAATGCCAGAAGGGAGGTGCTATGAGTCGCACCTGGACTACCTTTTTCGTGGTGCTCGCACTGTTCCTCTTGCTCATTGCAGTCGCGCTCGCCACACAGCTTGCTTCGACAAGGCTACTACAGCAGATATTCGTCGCGGCTACAGTCTTCGGGGCAGGCGTTGTCCTGCTGGATTTTCTGGGCATCCTTGGCGGTCACCACGACGCGGCCGGCGTTGACGTCGCGCCCGGCCACGCGGGAGTGGATCTCGCGGCCGACAACAACCACGGTGCGGACTTGCCGGCGCACGGTGTTGAGGGTGATCATGGCGGTGCGAGCGATCACGCGGGCGGAGAAGACGGCGCCGCAGGCCAGGCACACGTGGACGCTCACGCGTCCCCACCTCACGCGTCTCCAGCCCAAGCATCGGCCGTTCCCATCCTCTCTGTGCTGACCTACCTGCGGCTGTTCGTCTACTTCTGTCTCGGCTTTGGACCGGCCGGCTGGATCGCACTGGCGTCGGGACGAGGTGCGCTCACCAGCCTTGCGGTTGCCGCACCCTTCGGCTTCGGCTCGCTGCTGCTGGCGCGGGCCTTCTTCCGCTTTCAACGCGCGGATACGGACTCGCAGCTCGAAAGCTCGGATCTCATCGGCCAGGAAGCGACCGTCATCGTCGCTCTGGACGACCGCACCATGGGCAAGGTCCGCGTGACTGCGGGCATGAATGTGGCGGACCTTTACGCGCTCGCGACGGACCCTGGCCAGGCCTTTGAGAAGGGCGCCCCGGTCCGCATCTCGGACGTCACCGATGAGTGTGTGTACGTCCGCTAGACGGCCAGCTGAGCAACCAGTTCAGCGGCCGGACAAACGAAAGGACCAACCAATATGGGCGATCCAGCGATCCTGGGGGGACTGACTGGCGGGCTTGTAGCGCTTGTCCTGTTCTTTGCCATCGTCCTCTTCCTTCGTTCCCTCATCCGGGTCTGTCCGTCGAACCACATCCTCGTCGTAACGGGAGGGACGTCAACCGAGGTCGACGGACGCAAGTATGGCTTTCGGGTCCAGAAAGGCGGCTGGACGGTGGTGTTACCTTTCCTCCAGACCAGCCAGGCCATCGACCTGACGATCCTGCCGGTGAACGTGCGGGTGGAGGGCGTGAACTCGGCAAACGGTATCAGCGTCGGCGCGGACGCCACGGCGTGCGTCTGCATCGACGATCAGAACCAGACGCTGCTCTATAGCGCCGTGCAGCAGTTGCTTGGCAAGTCGCGCGCACAGATCCAGGAGCAGATCCAGCAGACCATGGTCGGCAACTTCCGCGCGGCGTTGAACAAGACCACGCCCCTGCAGGCGATCGGTATGGTCGAGAGCGCGGAAGGTGTAGAAGATCACGAGCTCGCGGTTCCGGCCGTCGACTCAGACCCGGTGGCGCCGGGGACGCAGGCGGCTGTACTGGACGCCGAAGGCGAGCGCGCGGTCTTCCGCAAATTCCTGCTGGACGACTGCCAGGAAGACCTGAGCGCCTTCGGGATGGAGGTCGTCTCGGTCGCGCTTCAGCGCATCTGGGACTCGTCAAATTACATCGCCAACCTGGCCAACAAGACGCTGTCGAAGAAGCGGCAAGACGTCGAGATCGAGGAGGCGCGGCTGCGTGCCCGGGCAGAACGGTCCGAGTCCGATGCCAAGCGGCGGATGCTGGTGGCCGAGAACCGGGCGAACGAGAGCATCGTGGCTGCAAAGCAGGAGGTCGAGCTCTTCCGCCGGCAGGCAACGGCCGACATCTCGCGCGCTCGCTTGGAGGCCGACAGCCAGGTCTCAGAGGCGCGCAGCCACGGGCAACGTGCAGTCGAAGAGACGAGGGTTGAACTGCAGAAGCTAAAGAACGTATCCGAGGTAACGCTGGCCGCCGAGGCGCAACGCCAGGCGGCGGAAATCATCGCGGCCGGCGACGGCGAAGCGGTCGCCATCATCCAGGGCGCGCATAACGACCTGCTGGAGCAGAAGGTCAACCTGCTGCGCAGCAGCGGCGATGCGGGCCGTATCGCGCTCTTCATCTCGCAACTGCCGAAGCTCTTCGAGGCCTATCAGTTGTACGGCAGCAACCAGAAGATCGATAAGCTCCTCGTGCTCCACCAAGAGGATGGCTTCAGCAGCGCGGTCAACCGCGGTCCGGCCGCGATGGTGGATTTCCTGCAACAGCTCGAGGCCGGGTTCGGCATCAATATCCGGGACCTGCTTTCAGTCCACGGCGGGCAAGACGACGGCCGCACGGCGAAGGAGGCTTGAGATGGCAGCTTTTCTGATCGTTCTGGCGCTGCTCATCGTGCTGACGCTGGTGATCCAGGTCATCAGCAAGATGAAACTCGTGCCCCCAAGCCAGCTGGGCGTGGTTCATGGGCGGGGCGGCAGCTTCGGCATGTATCGCGGCGGCCGTGTGTTCGTGCTGCCCCTGATTAACCGTTTCACCACGATGGACCTCACACCCCAGACAACCACTGTCGTCGTGGAGTCGGCCATTGCGAAGGGGATTGTCCCGCTGACGGTGACTGCGACCGTGAGCTTCGCCATTGCCAGGTCGGAGCGCGGGCTGATCAATGCGGTGAAGCGCATCCTGATGATGACCAGGGACTGGAAAGAACTGGGTGGGATCGCCACATCCGTGATTGAGGGTCATCTGCGCGACTCAATCGCGTCGATGACGCCCGAAGAGGTCATGAGCCACAAAGATCGCCTGATCCAGAACATGATCAAGGTCTGTAAGGCCGACCTCGAAGGCATTGGGCTGGAAATCACGACCATGAATATCGCGGACGTGGACGACCATCGTCTTGATGGGGTTAAGGAGCCGGACCTCTATATCGCACTCTTGAAGCGGGTGCAGACTGCCAACGCGGAGAGTCAATCGCGGGAAGCGAAGGCGATGGCCCGCGCTGCCGCGAAAGAGCAGGAAGAGGAGCGGCGAGCGGAAGTCTCAGTGCGTGAGTTGGAGAACGAGCGCCAGAGCATCGAGGCGCAGACCAAGGTCCAGGTGGCACAGGAGCGGCAGCGCGGCGCGGTCGGCATGCAAGAAGCCGCCCGGAACGCCGAGTCCGAGGTCGCCGGCCTGAAGGCCGCCATCGAAGCTGAGAAGCAGCGGATCGAGATGGTGCGCGCACAGTACCAGGCGAACACGATTGTCCCCGCGCAGGCCGCGCGGCAGAAGAAAGTCGAGGAAGCCCACGGCGAGGCGGCTCGCATCCGGGGCCAGGCACAGTCCGAGCTGGAGCAGATGTCCCGCACTGTTGCCATTCTCCAGGAAGGCGGCAGCCAGGGAGTCACCGCCTACATGATCGATAAGTTCGGTGGACTGGTCGAAGCCTTTGCCCAGACGATGAACCTGTTCCCCGTGCAGGAGATCACGGTCATCGCGGGCGAGCAGGAGCGCGAAGGCCCGATCTCGGCCATCCACCCGAGCGCCGTAGACAGTGCGCTGAACCAGCAGATCGCGGCGAC
>CAZTMA010000130.1:0-15408 GCA_964614645.1 uncultured Anaerolineales bacterium | reverse complement strand
TGACCCGCATGCCCGCGGTGCAGGAGGCGGTGCGCCGCTTCTTCGGCCGCGAGCCGCACAAGGGCGTCAATCCGGACGAGGTCGTTGCCATCGGCGCAGCCATCCAGGCCGGCGTCCTGGGCGGCGAGGTGAAGGACATCCTCCTGCTGGACGTCACGCCGCTGAGCCTCTCCATCGAGACGCTGGGCGGCATCGCGACGCCCATGATCGAGCGCAACACCACGATTCCGACGAAGAAGACGCAGGTCTTCTCCACCGCGGCCGACATGCAGACCGAGGTCGAGGTGGTCATCGTGCAGGGCGAGCGGCCCATGGCGCGCGACAACAAGCTGCTCGGCAACTTCCGCCTGCAGGGCATCCCGCCGGCGCCGCGCGGCATGCCGCAGATCGAAGTCACCTTCGACATCGACGCGGACGGCATCCTGCACGTGAGCGCGAAGGACAAGGCGACTAGCCGCGAGCAGGGCATCAAGATTACGGCCTCCAGCGGCCTGGCGAAAGACCAGGTCGAGCAGATGGTCAAGGATGCGGAGCGGCATGCGGACGAGGACCGGCAGCGCAAGGCCGAGATCGAGGTGCGCAACCGGGCCGACACCGCGCACTACCAGGTGCAGAAGTTCGTCCAGGACAACAGCGACAAGCTGCCCGATGCGGACAAGCAGCTGCTGCAGGAGCGCATGGACGCGCTGAAGGCCGACTTGGATCGCAACGCGGGCGCCGACGACCTGGAGAAGGCCGTCACTGCGCTGATGGACGCATGGCAGCAGGTGGGCGGGCGGATGCACGAGCAGGCCGGCCCGCAGACGCCGCCCCAGGGCGGGCCCGGCGACGGCCCCGCCGGTGACGGCGGCGAGGATGTCGTCGAGGGCGAATACCGCCAGATGTAATGCGATGCAGAGTCCCGCTTTCGTGTGAAGCCCCACTTCACTTCAGAAAGCGGGACTCTTCTTTAAGGAGACTTCCTTGAGCATACCGGCATCCCCATTCGGTGGCCCGTTCGATGGCCCATTTGATGGCCCTCGCCTGCTCCGGCGGGAGGAAGGCCCGGCTTCTGACAGGCTGTTCCGCATCGCCTTCGACGTTCCGCTGCTGACGAGCGAACAGGAACAGGCCCTCCCCCCTTATGACCAGCCGCGGCGCGGCGGCGTCTACGTGCTGGCCCACGATGGGCAGCTGGTGTCGCAGCTGCTGGTGGCCCACGATCAGCTCAGGATCCACGACGCAGTCACGCGCGTCGCCAGCATCGGCGGGGTCGGCACGCACCCGGATTACCGGAACCGGCGGCTGGCCGGCCGGCTGTTGGAGTACGCCGCAGGCCAGATGGTGCGGGAGGGCGCGCGCGTGCAGCTCATCTCCGGCGCCCGCAGCCTCTACACCTACCTGGGCAACGTGCCCCAGGGTCGCTATCACCGTTTCAGCATCCGGCCCGCCACGGACGAGGTGCGGCCCGCAGCCGCAGCGGGCGAGCTGCGGCCCGCAGTCGCAGCGGGGGAGCTGCGGCCGGTGACCTCCGCCGACGCGCCGCTCCTGGCCCGGCTCTATCACGCCGAACCCGTCCACTACGTCCGCCGGCACGCGGCCTTTGCGGACGTGCTGGCTCATCCCGGGCAGGACAGCTATCTGCACGTCGACGCGCGTATCGTCGAGCGCGGCGGCGAGCCGGTGGCCTACCTGTTTCTCGGCTGTCCCTACGGCGTGGAGCCGGACGCGGGCATCCGCTACGTCAGCGAGTACGCGGGCAGCCGCGTCGCGCTGGCCGGCGCTCTCGAACGGCTCTGCGCGAGCGGTGACGTGCAGGAGTTGACTGTGCCTGTGCCGTGGCAGGATTTCGAGTTGATCCAGGTGCTCGAAGAGCGCGCCTATCGCAGCACGCTCGGGCCGCTCGAGGGTCACACGCTGCGGATTGTGGACTTCCCCGGCCTCATGCGCGACCTGCGGCCCCTCCTCCGCGCGCGCCTCGGCGCGAACCTGCTGCGCGGGCTGCGCTTCGAGCAGAGCGGCCCCCTGCTGGGCGGAACGGGTGCGGACCGGTATGCGATCGTGCGCGGCCGGGAGCGCCTCGAGCTGGACGGCGCAGGCATGACGCGGCTGGTGATGGGCAGCGCGGCGCGCGAGCCGGAACCCGTCGCGCCCGCGGGCGCGCTGGCCGAGATCCTCCCCGCGCTGTTCCCGCTGCCATCATTTCTGCCGGGGCTGAACTACCGCTAACTGCAGCAGCGCACCGATCGCTGCACCCAGAAACCCGTTGTCCGGGAGACTATGTCTCACAGACAACGGGTTTCTTTTTTCGTCACGGCCCGTTAATATAATTTGAGTCCTCTTTTACTTCCCTTAACCCTATTGACAAGAAGTTGAAGTGGTGCTATGATATTGCCAAGTAACTCTATACTGAAAGGAGCTCATATGCATCTCACGCCCAGTCATTGCCCGGTGTGTGGGGAGAGCCTGACAGTCACCCGGCTGGCCTGCCCCGCATGTGACACAGCCATCGAGGGACGGTTCCAGTTTTCCCGCCTGGACCGCCTGAGCGCGGAGCAGCGCAACTTCGTGGAATTGTTCGTCCGCTGCGACGGCAAGCTTAACTGGATTGCGCAGGAGCTGAAGCTGTCGTACCCCACCGTGCGCTCGCGCCTCGATGAGATCATCCGTGCGATGGGCTACGAAGTCCTGGCAGCGCCGCCGGCGGAAGAGAAGCAGCGCGTCGCAGAGCAGCGCCAGGCCATCCTGGATGAGCTCGCGGCCGGCAAGCTCAGCTCGGCGGAGGCCATCCAGCAGCTACAGACTCTCCAGGGCCGCGAGCAGGCGACCTGAAAGGCAGGAAATCCGAATGAGCCAAACATCGACCTACCCGGCAGCGGGTGTTGTGCAGCTGATTGTTGAATCGTTGGGTGCGGACGCCGTTCTGCGCGGCATGCCCGATGCCACCGAGATTGAAATCACCTGCCACGGGCAGGAGTCACAGGCGGCCGAATTCGTCCAGGACGGCGATGTCGTGCGCTTCGTGGGCGGCCTGGTCGAGCGCATCATCGCGCCCGACAGCCTGCACATTGCCGCCAGGTCTGCGATGGGCGACCTCCGGGTGCAGCGGCTCGGCGGCGAGGTGCACCTCGAGGATGTGCGGGGCGACCTCCGCCTGGAACAGCTCGCCGGCCAGGTGCTGCTGCAGCACGCGGCGGGCGACATCCGCGCGGACGACGTGGCCGAGCTGCACATCCTGGGCGGCTGCAGCGGCGACCTGCGCTTCAGCGGCGGCAACCTGGTCGCGGAGATGATCGCCGGCGACCTGCGTGTCTCAGAGGGGGGCGCCGTGCGCCTCAACAGCGTCCACGGCGACCTGTGGCTGGAGACGCTGTCCGGATCGGTCGATATCGGACAGGCGTACAGCGACGCGCGGCTGGCCGAAATCGGCGGCGCAGCCCACATTGGCCGCCTCTACGGCGACCTGCGCGCAACCGGTATCGCGGGCGGGCTCGACGTGCCGGAGCTCAACGGCGATGTCATCCTGGAGGGGCCGTTCGCCGCGGGCGCGTCTTACACGGTTTCCGCGAACGGCGACATCCAGCTCGCGTTGCCCGCCAACGCCGACGTGCGCCTGACGGTGCGCGCGGCGGGCCGCATCCGCTCGGATGTGCCGTTGACCCCGATGGCGGACGGCACGCCCACCTTCTCGGCCACGACGGGCGAGGGAGCCACCCAGATTCAACTGGTAGGCCGGGGCGACATGCGCATCTCGCAGGATGGCGCATCGGGCAAGGGGTGGCAGGGGCACGGTGCGACAGAAGGCGACCCGTTCTCGGATCTGCACAACCTGGGCGACCGCATCCGCCAGCAGGTCAGCGCGTCGCTGGCCGCCGCGGGCATCAACATCGAGTCCGGCGAAATCAACTGGGGTCGCGGGACACGGGGCTTCCGGGGGCCGCGGCCCGTCCCACCGGCGCCGCCCGCGCCTCCTGCGCCGCCGGCCCGCGCAAAGGCGCCGGAGCCGCCGCGCGCGTCCGCAGAGGAACAGCTCGCCATCCTGCAGATGGTGCAGGAGGGCAAGATCTCCGCGGAAGAGGCCGACCTGCTGCTGCGGGCGCTCGGAAAGTAGACGCCGGTACGCCGGACCGCCGGTCCGCCGGTGCCGGCTACATGCTTGACTTGGCCGCCACATGGCACTAAACTGTGCGCATCGCAGGTTGCCCCGCTGCCGGCGGGGCCGTGTCAGGATGTGACGGATGACATCTCTAGTGATGCTGCGGGCCGAGTCGGGCGGCGACGGGCTGGCGCCGTTTGACCCGGGCCGGCACATGCGCCAGGTGGCCGACCTGGTGGCCGAAGTGTTCGCCAACGAGCTGGACACGCGCGGGCGCAGCGCGCTGCGGGACATGCATCTCGCCGGCGCGCTCGCACCGTTCCTTGGCGGGCTGGTCAGCCTGGCGCTCTTTAATGAAGCGCTGGCCGGGTATGTGTGGGTCAAGCGCGGCCGGGTGGTCGGCAATGTCACGCTGCAGAGCCTGGACAGCGCGGGCGCGCGCTGGCGCATCAGCAACGTCGCCGTCGCCCCCGAACATCGCGGCCAGGGCATTGCCCGCTCCCTCATGCAGGCCGGCCTGCACGACATCGCGGAGCGCGGGGGCAACTGGTCCGTGCTGCAGGTGCGGGCCGATAACACCGTGGCCCGCGGGCTGTACACGGACCTCGGGTTCACGGATGTGTGCCGCGAGGGCATCTGGCGACTGCCGGCGCCGGCGACGTCCCGGCCCGACCCTGCGATCCGCCTGGAGCCGCTGCACGTCGGCGTGGGCAGTGCCTGGCTGGAGCTGGCACGGGCCGCGCGACCGGCCCTGGCGCAGTGGGCCGAGCCGCTGAATGCGGCGGATTACACCATGACTTCCGGCCGGTGGGCCAGGGAGGCGCTGGGGCGCCTGACGGGCCTCTACCGGGTCGAACGGTGGGCCGTCTGGCAGGACAACGTGCTGATGGGCGCAGTCGAGACGCAGGCCAATCACCTGGAGAACAGCGACACCCTGCGGTTCGCCGTCCGGCCCGCGGCCCGCGGCAGCCTGGAAACGACGCTCGTGGCGCACGGGCTGGCGGCGCTCGCACGCAGCGGGTTCCGCCCCGTGGTCGTCCAGCACAGCGGCGACCATGCCGAGGGTGTGGCCGCGCTGGAAGCGGCCGGCTTTCGTATCCAGCGTGACCTCGTGACCATGCGCCGGGCGGTCCTGGCTGATGACTTAAGGTTGTAGGAGCATGAAGATGGCAACAGGCGAAGAACGCATGCGCATCCTGAAAATGGTAGGCGACAAACAGATTACGGCCGAAGAAGGCGCTAAACTATTGGAAGCATTGCGCGAGACGGCCGGCCAGGAAAAGACGGCGGGCAAGCCGCGATGGCTGCGCATCCGGGTCACGGACCGCGCGTCGGGCCGCGTCAAGCTCAACGTCACCATCCCGACCGGCCTCGTGGATGTAGGGTTGAAGATGGGCGCGCGCTTTGCACCGGAGATGGCCGACATGGATATGGGCGCGATCGAAAGCGCGCTCCAGCAGGGGATACAGGGCCGCATCATCGAAGTGAATGACGACAAAGACGACGAACGCGTAGAGATATTTGTCGAGTAGGGGGAGAGTATGGGGTTTATTGCACGGGTCATCGTGAATGCCGTGGCTCTGGGTGCAGCCGCCTGGCTGCTGCCCGGCATCTCGTATGGCGATGACATTATCAACCTGTTGCTGGTGGCAGCGTTGTTCGGCATCCTCAACGCCGTCATCCGGCCCATCCTGGCGCTGCTGACCTGCCCGCTGCAGATGCTGACGCTGGGCCTGTTCACGCTGCTGCTCAACGCCGGGATGCTGCTGCTGCTGGACTGGGCATCCGATCAGCTCGGCCTCCACTTCACGGTCGACGGCTGGCTGACAGCCCTCCTCGGCGGCATCATCGTCAGCGTGGTCAGCATTGTCCTGTCGATCTTCGTCCGCGACAACAATAGGAATTGAGAATTACGAATTAAGAATTAGGAATTACGAACCGGCGAGCGAGAGACCTTCCACTCGTAATTCGTAATTCCTAATTCGTAATTCGTAACTACTCCCTCGCCAGCCGCTCGCGTGCGTACACCGCCGCGCCGAGCAGCGCCGAGTTATCCCCCAGCTTGGCGGGCACGATTTCGATGCTCTTCGCATCCAGCTTATTCAGCGTGTACTGGTATGCCGTCCGCCGGATGGGCTCCAGGAAGCTGTCATCGAGCGCCTCGACGACGCCGCCGCCCAGAATCACCAGCTCCGGATCGATCAGGTTGATGATGTTGGCCACGCACACGCCCAGGTAGAACTGCGCACGGCCGAAGACTTCCGTGACGAGCGGATCCTTCGCAGCGTACGCCTCGGCCAGGATGCTGCTGGTCAGTCGTTGGCGCTTGTCGCGTTCCAGAATCTCCGTGACGCTGCTCTCGCGGCCTGCCTTGATGCCCAACCAGATATCGCGCTCGATGGCCGTGCGGCTCGCCACCGATTCCAGGCAGCCACGGCTGCCGCAGCTGCACACCGGCCCGTCGGCCAGCACGACCGCATGGCCGATTTCGCCGGCCGTCTTGTGCGTGCCCTGCCACAGCTTGCCGTCCAGGATGATGCCGCCGCCGATGCCGGTGCCCACGAAGATGCCGACGATGTTGCGGTAGCCCTGTCCCGCGCCCAGCCTGAACTCCCCCAGCGTGCCCAGGTTCACGTCATTCTCGATGAAGACGGGGAGCCCGCCCAGCGCCTCGCTCACGAGGCGGGCGAAGGGCACGTTGTCCCAGCCGGGCAGGTTCGGCGCATTGCGCACCATTCCCGCTTCCGGGTCGAGCGGCCCGGGCGCGGCCGAACAGACGGCCGCCATGTCGCTCAACTCGAGACCGGCGCTCGACACCGCATCCCGCACCGTCTTCGCCAGGCGCTCCACCACAGTGTCCACGCCGGCCTCGGCCTTGGTCGCCCGCTTGGCGGTCGCCAGGATCTCGTTCGTTGGGCTGACGACCCCCGCGAGCACCTTCGTGCCGCCCAGATCCACGCCGACAACCGGCCGGTCGCTGGTATCCTTGTCCTTCCCCATATTGTCCTCCTCCGCTGCAAGTGGAGCGCATTATAGCACAATGGCCGTCCCGTGGCGTCGCCGGCCACAAGGCCCCGGCCTGCGCGCGCGGGAACGCATCGTAGCGTGGCCCCTTGTGGGCGTCATGTGGGCGTCGTGTGAGCGTCTGGCCCGACATGACCTGTATCTTCTATCACAAATGCAGCAGCCGGACCCCTGTCGCAAGTTAAGACTGTAAGCTACTTGACAAATCGATGTAAAACGCTACAATGCTATCCGTATGGCCCAGGATAGTGCCATCGCACCATCAGGCGCCTATCAGGGCATGCACTTATGTCAGCCACCCATGCACCGTTGCACCAGGGTCACTGACAACCAGGCTCAAGCCCTCTTCCCGGGCCCGTCGCCTGCCCTGACCCGTTTGCCTTGACCGGCTTTCTGCTTCTCATCCCGTGAACCCAGGTAGGGTCTGCGCGCAGCACTCCCTGCCAGTGATTATCCTTATCAGGAGGTCTTAAGGAGTTTTCATGAGCGAAATCAATCTGACTTCGTTCGAGACCACGGCCATATATGGCGTGCTCGTGGTCGCGGTCATCAGCCTGGTGTATGCCTACATGCTGTTCCGCGACGTGATGGCTGAGGACAGGGGCACCGAGGCAATGATCCGCATCTGGACCGCCGTCAAAGACGGTGCGGATGCCTATCTCGGGCAACAGCTCCGGACCATCTTGCCCTTCGTCGGCGTCCTGGTCTTTGCCCTGTTCGGCAGCGTTTGGATTGCCAAGCCAACCCCCGAAGCGGTCGAGATGTTCGGCGACAATGCCCGCATCACGATTGCCATCGGCCGCGCAGTGGCCTTCATCCTGGGCGCACTCTTCTCCCTGACCGTCGGCCAGCTCGGCATGCGCATGGCCGTGCAGGGCAACCTGCGCGTCGCCGCCGCCTCCATGCGGAACTTCGGTGATGCGCTGCGCATCGCCTACCGCTCCGGCACCGTCACCGGCATGTTGACCGATGGGCTGGGCCTGTTGGGCGGCACCCTCATCTTCATCATCTTCGGCAAGGCTGCACCCGATGCGCTGCTGGGCTTCGGCTTCGGCGGCACGCTGCTGGCGCTGTTCATGCGCGTCGGCGGTGGCATCTACACCAAGGCCGCAGACGTCGGCGCCGACCTCGTCGGCAAGGTCGAAGAAGGCCTGGAAGAGGATGATCCCCGCAATGCGGCGGTCATCGCGGACCAGGTGGGCGACAACGTGGGCGACTGCGCCGGTATGGCCGCAGACATCTTCGAGTCCTACGAAGTCACTATCGTCTCGGCCTTGATCCTGGGCCTTGCGCTCATGCGCCTGACCGGCGACGTCTACTGGATCGTCTTCCCCTTGCTGGTGCGCGCTATCGGCGTCATCAGCTCCATCATCGGCACCTTCTCCGTGCCTGTCTTTGAGCGCACGGTCGCCAAGGGCAACGCCTGGCACGCGATGGAGATCGCTTACGAGGTCTCGTCGGTCATCACCATCGTCTTCTCGTTCGTGTTGGGCCTGGTCTACATCAGGGCGATGGACCCGGTCAACTGGTGGCAGCCGCCCGCGATGGTTTCCGCAGGCGTCATCTTCAACGTCATCGTCAACCGCCTGACCGCCTACTTCACCGCCACGGACAAGCCCCCCGTACAGGAGATTGCCAAGAGCACCCGCTATGGCCCCGCGACCACCATCCTGAGCGGCCTGGCGGAAGGCTACGAATCGAGCACCTGGTCCGTCTTCACGATTGCCGCAGCCATCATGGTTTCGGTCCTCGTCTACGGCCCGCTCGGGACGCAGTACGCCATCTACGGTGTGGCCCTGATCGGTATCGGCTGGCTGACGCACGCCGGCAACCTGGTCTCCATGGACTCGTTCGGCCCCATCTCCGACAATGCCAACGGCATCGGTGAGATGGCCTCCATGCCTGCCGACGCCCGCAAGATCATGACCGACCTGGATGCGGTCGGCAATACGACGAAGGCCATCACCAAGGGCGTCGCGATCGGCTCGGCAGTCATCGCTGCGGTGGCCCTGTTCGGCTCTTTCATGACCGACATCAAGCTGGTGCGGCCGGACTTCGGCGATGTCATCAACATCGCTGATCCCCGCGTGTTCATCGGCCTGCTCATCGGCGGCGGCGTGCCCATCCTGTTCGGCGCGCTGCTGGTCAAGGCCGTGTCGCGCGCGGCCAACGGCATGGTCGCCGTCGTCCGCGAGGAATTCAAGGTCCCGGGTGTGCGTGAGGGCACGGTCCTGCCTAACTACAAGAAGGCCGTGGCCGTCTCCACCGAGGCTGCGCAGCGCGAGCTGCTGCCCGTCGGCATCCTGGTCGTCCTGATCCCCATCGTGGTCGGCTTCCTGCTCAAGGCCGAGGCCCTGGGCGGCTTCCTCGCCGGCGTCATCCTCTCCGGTCAGCTCCTGGCTGTGTTCATGTCGAACGCCGGTGGCGCGTGGGACAATGCCAAGAAGCTGGTTGAGGAAGGCCATCACGGCGGCAAGGGCTCCGAGGCGCACAAGGCCAGCATCGTGGGCGATACCGTCGGTGACCCGCTGAAGGACACCGCCGGCCCGGCGCTCAACCCGCTCATCAAGGTCATCAACCTGATCAGCCTGATCATCGCACCCATCGTGGTCGCCACCGACACGGTGAGCATCCCGGTCGCGATCATCATGGTCATCCTGATCGGCGTCATGATCTGGGCCATCCGCCAGAGCAAGCGCCCTGCGCTGTACAACGTCTGAGCCTCTGCTGGAGTCGAGGCTTCAGCCGGTTTCGTTGTCGACGAGCGCTGAAGCCTTGACCGGCTAAGGCCTCGACTCCACGAGAACCACATATGACAACCCGGCTCCGATGCGAACCTCGTTCGTGCCGAAGCCGGGTTCTCTTTTGGTGTGGTATACTCCTGTCAGAAAAGAGGAGTCCGCATCCTCAGACGCCCGAAAGAGGAGTCCGCATCCTCAGATGCCCGAAAGAGGAGTCCGCATCCTCAGATGCGGACGGGGTGGGACGCCTGCACCAGGCCCGTTCCGCGTCTGAGGACGCTCCACTCCACAGCTTGTCAAACTAAGATCGACCATCGATGGTGACACACGACACCGCTGAACCCCAAACACCTGAACCGCCTGCAGATGCCGGCCTGCCGGCCCTGAGCATCGTCGCGACCGTCGCGCAACGCCTCACCCACCAGGCCCTCCAGCCCGAGCTCGACCTCCACCGTTTCCTGGAAGCCGTGCTCACGGAGATGCAGGCGCTCGTCCCCTATGACGTCGGCTGGCTCTTCCTGCAGGAGGGGGAATGGCTGCGCGTGCGGGCCACCGATCCCGGCCATCGCTCCGACCTGGGCATCAGCTTTGCGCTGGATGACTGCATGAGCGGCCTCGGCGTCACCCGCCGCGAGGTCATCAACATCCCCGACCTGGCCGCGCTGCCCGCCGCACTCCGCCGCATCTACAAGGCCCCGCGCAGCATGCCCCAGGCCATGCGCAGCGAGCTGGTCCTGCCGCTGCTGGTCGGCTCCACCGCCATCGGCGCCATCAGCATCGAAAGCGCACAGCCCGGCGCATTCAGCCTGGGCGATATCGAAGTCCTGCGCCTGCTGTGCAACCACGTCGCGCTGACTGTCGAGCTGGTGCGCTCGCGCCAGGAGGCCGCCGCGCTCAGCGCCATCAGCCTGCAGCTGGCGCGCGAGACCGAGGTCAACGCGGTCGTGCGCACGGTCCTCGATCGCTCCCTTGCGCTCATCGAGGGCCATTTCGGCCAGTTGCTGCTCACCGAAGGGGCCGACCTCGTCGTGCGCTACACGACGAACGTCCCGCCGCGCGACCTCGGCCTGCGCTTCCGCACCGACCACTGCGTCAGCGGGCTGGCCGTGCAGGCGCGGCGGCCCGTCATCGTCCCCGATGTCACGCAGCCGGAGTACCTCGTGGTCGAGCTGCCGCCCGCGCCGGCAGGCGGAGGGCCCCGGCTGCTCCCGCGCGTCGCGGCCTCCCCGCCCTACCAGCGCGTGCTGGAGCGCGAGAAGGAGCGCATCCAGGCCGAGCTGGCCGTGCCCATCTGGTTTGACGGGACTATTACGGGCGTGCTGAACGTCGAAACCCCGCGCGAGGACGGCTTCACCGGGGCCCAGCGCAGCAGCCTGGCCGGGTTCGCTCGGGCGGCGGGGGAGCGTTATGCCGCGGCCCTGGCTGCGGCGGATGCACCGGATGGAGGCGCCGCGCTGCGCGGCCTGCTGGACGAGGGCCTGGCCCTGGTCGATACGGCGTTCGGCCAGTTGCTCCATCTGGACGGCGAGGAGCTGGTCATCGTCTGCACGACCGGCGGCGAGCCGGAGGGCACGCGCGTGCCCGTCGCCCGCTCGGTCAGCGGCCGCGCGGTCAGCACGGGCGGCGAGGTGTACGTGCCCGATGTGGCGCGCGAGCCGCTCTATCGCCGCTATCTCGGCGAGGAGATGAAGAGCGAGCTGGCCGTGCCGCTGGTCAGCGGCGAGCGGGTGATCGGCGTGCTCAACCTGGAGAGCCCCGCGCCCGCCTTCTTCACCTCCGAGCACGCCCGCATCCTGCAGGCCCTGGCAGGGCAGGCCGCGGTCGCCATCGAGCGGGCCCAGCGCACGGAGATCGAGCGGCTGGCGGCCATCGGCGGGCTGGCCGGCGACCTGGTGCACCGGCTGAACAACCCCATCGGCGCGCTGAGCGGCTGGCTCGACATGCTCCAGCGCAAGCCCTTCTACGCGGAGCTCGTGGCCGCCTACCCGTATGTGGGGCAGTTCGCGGGCCGGGCCCAGCGCGATATCGCGCGCGCGAAGGCCATCATCCAGGAGCTGCGCACCGAGCTGCGCAGCCAGACCCCGCAGCCGGTCGTGCTGCAGCAGGCCGTCGCGGACGCGCTGGCCCGCAGCCACCTGTCAGCCGGCCATCCGGCCGCCGGACACGGGGAAGGCGATGCTGCGGAGGGCCGCGCGGCCATCCGGGTCGACCTCGACCTCCCGCCGGACCCGCTGCGGGTGCTGGCCGGGCCGGGTTTGACCGGGGTGTTCTGGAACCTGTTCGATAATGCGGCCAAGGCCATGCCCGAGGGGGGCGTCCTCACGGTCACGGCCGCGGCGGACGAGCCCGGCTGGGTGAGCATCGAAGTGGCAGACACCGGCGTGGGCATCGAGCCGTGGCGGCTGCCGACCCTGTTTGAGGCGGGCGAGACCACGACCGTGGACCGGTATGCGCCGGCGCACGGCCTCGGCCTGTGGTGGACGCGCGGCCAGGTGGAGAGCTTCGGCGGCACGATCCGTGTGGACAGCCGCCCCGCCGCAGGCACCCGCTTCACCATACGACTGCGTGCCGGATGATTGAGAACGCCTGACAACGCATGTAGGGGCGAGGTCGCCTCGCCCGCACCCTCGCCCCTACTCTCGCCCCTGCATCTTTGCGGTTCAAACAGAAAGGTCCATCTATGCTTCCAGACCGGATTCTCGTCGTCGACGACGACCCTTCATGGCAGGAACTCCTGCGCGAGTGCATCGAGAGCGTCGAGGCGCCTGCCTCCGGCGCAGGCCGCAGCCTCACCATCGCAGGCAGCTACGCCGAGGCCGCTGCGCTCATCGACCGGCGTCACTTCCACCTCGCCTTCGTGGACCTCCGGCTGCGCGAGGATGCGCGGGAGCTGGAAGGGAAGGAGCTGGCGCGCAGGCTCAGCGAGCTGGACGAGGGCGCCGCGGTCGTGATTGCGACCGGCCACGCGGATGTCAGCACCGCCATCACCGCGCTCCGGGAGTGGCAGGTGCTCGACTTCGTGCTGAAGGATGCGTGGAACCCCGGCAAGGTCGTCCAGTTGGTGCACAGCGGCGTCGCGCTGGCCCACACGCGCTACCGCGACCGGTACGAGTCTGCGGTGGACCTGCTGCGCGGGGAGCAGGATATCTTCCCCTGGCTGGCCCGCGTGCTGGCGGCTGTCGCGCCTGGCACGACGGCTGGCCGCGCGGACCGGCGCCTGGCCGACTTCCTCAACGGGCTGCTGGCCGGCCTCTACCCGCTGCTGCACGACGCCGCCGCGCCGGATGTCGTCATCGATCCGGCCGCGGGCACGGCCCGCGGCCGCTACTGGAGCAAGGCGCTCGGGCTGCCGGTCAACCTGCGGTTCGGTCGCCGGGGCGCCATCGAGGCGGAAGCCGGGGCGTGCAGCGACAGCTTTGCCCGTGCAGAGCGCGTCGCGGAGGATGCGGCGCTGGATATCCGGGGGGTGGTCTATGTGCCGGACGCGCCCGCGCGGGAGGCCTTCGCGTCGGCCCCGGCCGGCCCGGTGCAAGGAGGCGCACGATGACCATGCAGCGCATCCTCGTCACGGGCGCAGGCGGGCAGATCGGCACGGAGCTCGTGGCCGCGCTGCGCAGCCGGTACGGCGACGCCAACGTGGTCGCATCCGATATCCAGCCCCTGCCCGAACGCATCCGCGAGGCCGGCCCGACCGCGCGGCTCGACGTGACTCAGGCCGCTGCGCTGGCGGAAGTGGTCCGGAACTGCAACATCGACACCATCTACCACATGGCCGCCATCCTCTCCGCGACGGGCGAGGAGAAGCCGCGGCTGGCCTGGAACGTCAACATCGGCGGGCTATACAACGTCCTCGAAGTCGCGCGCGAGCTGGGCGTCCGGCGCATCTATCACCCCAGCTCCATCGCCGCGTTCGGCCCGGAGACGCCGAAGATGGACACGCCCCAGGAGACCGTGCTGCGGCCCACAACCATGTACGGCGTCACCAAGGTCACCGGCGAGATGCTGTGTGCGTACTATCACCGCCGCTACGGGCTGGACATCCGCGGCATCCGCTATCCGGGCGTCATCAGCAGCGAGACGCTGCCCGGCGGCGGCACCACCGATTACGCGGTCGAGATCTTCTACGAGGCCATCCGTCATCATCGCTACACCTGCTTCGTGCGGGCCGACACGGTGCTGCCCATGATCTACATGCCCGACTGCATCCGCGCGACCCTCATGCTGATGGAGGCGGACCCGGCGAGCCTCGTCCACGCGGCGGAGTACAACCTCGCGTCGTTGAGCTTCTCCGCCGGCGAGCTGGCCGCGGCCATTGCCGGCCGGATCCCCGGCTTCGTCTGCGAGTACCGGCCCGACTTCCGCCAGCAGATCGCGGACTCGTGGCCGCAGACCATCGACGACTCCGCCGCGCGCGCGGAGTGGGGCTGGCAGCCCGAGTACGACCTGGCCGCGATGGTGGACGACATGCTGGCGAAGCTGACCCCGCGCCTCGCGCAGGCGTAATTGGAGTCGAGGCTTCAGCCGGTTACGCTGTCCGCACTCATCCACGCCCAAACCGGCTGAAGGTCGCCCTTCATTGCAATAACTTACCCTTAATGGTAAGTTAGGAGTGACGGTAGCGCCAAGCGGGTCGCAGGAAGACCGGTGCTGCCTTGAGGAAACGAGCGGTGGCTGACAAACCTTTACGGGAACCAGGTGCCGAGTGGCAGATCACATCGCAGGCCGCGGACGGTGACACGGCTGGTGTCCCTTCGGCCGGGCTCTCACATCGTCGCGGGGCACGGCCGCGGCCCGCGACGCAACCCTGGCGTCCTGTTCCAATGAGTGCTATACGTGCTCTTGTTCAGCGTATCGTTCAGCGTTTTCACCCTGAAAAGGTCATCCTGTTCGGCTCCTATGCCTACGGCCGGCCGCGACCGGAGAGCGATGTGGACCTCCTCGTGATTATGGAGACGCCACTACGTGCGCGCCAGCAGCGCCTGGAAATCTCCCGTACCCTGTCACCGCGGCCCTTCCCCCTCGACATCATCGTCCATACGCCCCAAGAGGTCTCCCGGCGACTCGCGCTCGGGGATGCCTTCCTCGACGAAATTATCACGCGCGGCAAGGTCCTGCATGAACGAACTCGTGGCTGAGTGGGTAGAGAAGGCCGACGGAGACTACCGCACCGCCGAACGCGAGGTGCGAGTCCGCCAGGCGCCCAGCTTCGATGCCGTATGTTTCCATGCACAGCAGTGTGCAGAGAAGTATCTCAAGGCCTTTCTCGTACAGCAACAGATTCCGTTTCGGCCTATCCACGACCTGGAAGTTCTACTACAGCTCGCTATTCCGGCAAGCGCCGACCTCGAAGCCATTCGCGATGGGTGTCTGTTGCTCAATGATTACGCCGTGGATATCCGTTATCCTGGCGAGGCTGCAACGAGAGAGGAAGCTCAGGTTGCTGTAGAGGCCATGCGCAATGTACGCGCAGCCCTGCGTCTCGAACTCAAGTTACCCTGACAGGAGAACCCTTCATGCCCAACGACAAACTCGACTTCATCCGCGCGGACATGGCGGCCCTGCGCGAGA
>CAZTMA010000129.1:10926-15650 GCA_964614645.1 uncultured Anaerolineales bacterium | reverse complement strand
TCCTCCTCACCGACGGCGCGGTCTCCGCCGACTGGCTGGCCTGCATGATGCGCCAGGCCCCGCCGTCGGTCGTGGTCCTCTCCGCCTGCTCTTCGGGGAGCCGCGACGCCGCGCTGCAGTCGATTGCCGAGACGCTGTCGCAATCCGGCATCACCACGATCGGCATGTGGGCCGCGATCAGCGACCGTGCCGCGGCCGTCTATGACACGGAGTTCGTGCGCGCCCTGGCCACGCACGCCAGCGTTGCCACCGCCCACCGCGTGGCGATCGCGCAGCTTGCTATCGAGTACCCGGCCGAGGCCGGCGCGGCGTTCCTGCTGCCGGGGCTGGTGAACGGGTATGGGAAGATTGCGGCGGAACTGCGCACGATCAACGAGCGGCTGTCGGCGGTGGAGACGAAGCTAGACGGGCTCACTCTGAGAGGTTAGCTGTGCTAACACGTTAGGACGCCGATGCATCAGCACGCCGACCCGATCGGCAGCAGTGCACTTCCACCCAGGTGCAGCGACGATCGCTCTCCTGCATGTGCTGCACTGCCGATTGCGGCTATCTGCTCAGCGGATGTTGATCTCGCCAGGGATACGGCTGGATCAAAAGCCAAGCAGGTCATCGACAACTCGTGAGTTGTCGATGACCTGCGCAAAAACATGCTCGACGCTGCAATCCGGTGTTACGTTGGTGAAGAGAACCTCACCTCCACTTGCTCAGTGGAGTTCCGAAGGTGTACGTCCGTCTCTCGCTCTCGGTGCTCGTCCCCAATACGGAACCCCGTGGTTCTGCGTTGCGCGGTGATCCAGATCCACCAAAGACGGCTTTCAGAGAGTCCTGTGCGGCCCACCACATAGGGGTCTGCTTCAAAAGACGGAGAGTCTCACCGAAATCGAAAGCTTCCCGCAGTCCTGATACCAGTCCAACTCCCAATGCACCAATGAAATCTACAGATTGCCCGATCTCTCCAACAAGTCCTCGTTCTGATGTTATTGCCTGAGCTACATCGGCGCCAAGCGTAAGGGGTGCTGCTCCCTTGACAGCAAGATCCAATAAAGATGAGGCTGCGTCGGGAAGGTCAGAAACTGAAGTTCCGTAGTTGGGATCGTAGTATACCTCGCACAATTCCTTTAGCCCCGGCGCGGGTAGGAAGCATAGACCTGCGGGATCGACTCGGTTAGTCGGGTTCTGGCCGACGTAGCCGTATCGATTTAGGGTCTCCACGCGGCTTGGCTGCCAGGGGTAGAGATCAACGGTGAGGAAGCGACCGATACTTGGATCTAGGTATCGCGCCCTGAGATAGAACATACTGATTTCTGCGTCGAGCTGTTCGCCCGTGAACTGGAACGGCTGCCCCGACGCTCCTGCGTGACTACGCACCGCCCCAAACGCATCATAGCTGTACGCGTCCGTCTGCTGCCCGCTCGCATCGCTCAGCGCCCGCGTGCTGCCCAGCCCATCAGCATGGTAGAAGACCGGGTTACCCGCGGGATCGATCTGCTCCAGCAGGTCGAGGCCGTAGACGTATCGGCTGGTCGCACCGCCGGTTGTCTCGCTGAGCACCACCGGCAGCGGCGCGGCCTTGTCCTGGAGGTAATCCGTTGCGGTCCCGTTCACCGTCTTGCGCAGGCGGGCGCCGTCACCGTCATACGCGAACTCGACCGTGGTCGCGCCGTCCACCACCTGCGTCAGGCGGTCGAGCGAATCATAGCTGTAGGTGGCGCTGCCCTTGGCAGTCATGCGGCCGTTGTCATCCCAGGATAGGCTGACCGTTCCGCCTGTATCCGTGTATGACAGCAGCCGGTCGGCCGCATCGTAGCTGTAGGTGGTCGCACCGTGCACCGTGCTGACCAGCGAGGTACGGTTACCCATCGGATCGTAGCTGTAGGTGACCGTCTCGCCGTCCGGGTACGCGACCTGCGTCAGCCGATAGAGGGCGTCGTAGGTGTAGCCGGTGGCGCCGTCGGGATCGGTCATGGTCAGGCGGTTGCCGACCGCATCGAGCGTGTAGCCGGCCGAGGTGATCATGCCGTGGGTGGGATGGGAGTGGAGGATGCTCAACAGCCGGTCGGCATCGTCGTAGGTGTATGTCGCCTGGACGCCGTTGGGATAGGCCGCGGTCGTCAGGCGGTTGGCGGCATCGTAGGTGTAGGTCGTGACCCGTGACGCGTGATCCGTGACAGTCGTCAAGCGGTTGGCGAGGTCGAAGGCGTAGCCGACCGTCAAGCCGCCGGGGTAGGTGAGGCCGGTGCGGTTGCTGAAGAGATCGTATGCATAGCCCACCGTTCCGTTGGGGCCGGCAATCGCCGTGATGCGATCCAGGTCATCATAAGTGAAGGCAGTGAGTCCAGTCGCATCGGTCATGGTCGTGCGGTTGCCGGCATCGTCGTAGCTGTACGAGACGGAGCCGCCGGGGTGGCTTACACCGGTGAGCCGGTCAGCCGCATCGTAGGTGTAAGTCACGACTGTGCCGTCGGGCCTGGTCTCGCCCGTGCGGTTGCCGACCGCATCGTAACCGTAGCTCGTGACGTGGCCCAGGGGATCGGTGGTGCTGACGAGCCGGTTGAGCGCGTCGTACGCGTAGGTCGTGGTGTGGCCGTTGGCGTCGGTCATGGAGGTGCGGTTGCCCGCCGCATCATAGCCGTAACTGACCGCGCCGCCGGCCGCATCGGTGACGCCGGTGAGGCGGTTCAGGGCATCATAGGTGTAGAGGGTCGCCCGGCCGTTGGCGTCGGTTACTTTTGTCCGGTTGCCGTTGGGGTCGTATTCGTAGCCGGTCGTGTGGTTCAGCGCATCCTTGACCGAGGTGCGCCGGTTGAGCGCATCGTATGTGGTGGTCGTGGCATGTCCCAACGGGTCGGTGATCGAGACCTGGTTATCCACCGTGTCATAGCCGTAACTGGTGATGTGCCCGAGCGGGTCGGTGATGTCCACCAGGCGGTTCTTGGCATCATAGGCGTAGTGCGTGGTGCGTGTTCCGTTTTCCGTGGCTGTCATGCGGTTGCCCACGGCGTCATACGTGTACTCAGTCAACTTTCCGAGCGGTTCGGTGATCGACAGGACGCGGTTGGCAGCATCGTAAGTGTAGGTCGTGGTGCGGCCGAGCGGATCGGTCTCGATCAGCTTGCGACCGGCCGAGTCGAAGGTGGCCGTCGTGCTGTGGTCCAGCGCATCGGTCGTGGAGGTCCGATTGCCGTACCCGGCGGGGTCGTAGACGTAGGTTGTCGTGTGCCCGTTGGCGTCGGTGGTGGATGTCACCTGGCCGTAGCCGTCGTAAGCCCATGTCGTGACGCCAGCGAGCGCATCGGTGCGTTCCGTCAGGTTGGAGTCCGCATCGTACTCGTAGCTTGTGGTATGCCCGCGCGAGCCGGTCTCCGACAGAAGGTTATTTCGGCCGGACGCGGTGTCATAGGTGAAGCTGCGCGTCCCGTTCAAGGCATCGGTGATGAGGGTCGTGTTGCCGCGAGCATCGAACGCGTAGTGGGTTGCATTGCCGCGCTTGTCGGTGACCTGGATCCGGTTGTTGTCCGCGTCGTAGATGTAGGACACGGAGTAGCCCAGGGCGTCCCTCTCGCTGGTCAGCCGCCAGTCGGCGTCGTACTGGTAGGTGGTCACGTAGCCGCGCGGATCGGTGACGAGCGTCTTGTGGGCCGGCTCATCGTAGGCGAAGGTCCACTTGACGTTCAGCGCATCGTACTGCTCGCTCACGCGGTTGTTAGCGTCGTAGACGTTGCGCAGGAAGGTGTGCCCGTTGGCATCGGTCATGGTGAGCAGCCGGTGATTCGCGTCGTAGGTCATGGTCGTGCTCTGGCCGGTCACGTCGGTGACGGAGAGCAGTTTGCTGGCCGCGTCTTAGCTGTACTGCACCGAGCGTGCAACGTGATCCGTGATGCGTGAGATGAGCGATGTGCTGACCGGCGAGGTGTATGCCAGTGTCAGCGTGCGGCCGGCCGGCTCGGTGATGGTGAGCAGGCGGCCGCTTCCATCATATGCGAGGGTCGTGCGGTTGGCGTTCTTGTCCTCGGCCCAGGCCAGCCTGCCGGAGGCGTCGAAGTGGTACTTCGTTTGGTCCTTTTGCGTCAGGTCGAACGAGCCGTCGCCGTTCTTGACCAGTATCCCAAACACGCCCGGCCCGCCGTCGTAGGCTGCGCCGATCCACGTCCAGTGTTCCGTGTGTCCGTCGCCGAACGCGATCGTCACGCTGTTGTCGGTCGCATCTTCGGCCAACGCCAGGTTCCAGTTGTGCGTCCAGCCATAGCCAAAGGGGCCGGCCTGCGGGCTGAGGCTGTTGTAGGCGCGCGTGAAGTCCAACGGCAGGCCGCGGGTCGGGATTGCGAGATCCGTGTGCTGGTGCGCGTAGTTGCCGTTGGCCGTGTTGACTGGATCGGCGATGATCGCCTGGATGCTGGAGAGCGGGCCGCTGTCGCCGAGCTGCGCGCCGGTGGAGACCTCCTTGCCCAGCCAGGGGTCAACGTCAACATAGTAGTCGCAGATGTAGTAAACGCCGCGTTCCGCATCCCAGCAGGTGGCGTAGTTGATCCCGTTGCCGGAGCCGTAGGGCGCGGGACCGGAGTTGGAGCCCCAGTAGTTGTACCGCGCGTCCAGGTCGACGGCAGTATTCCCGTTGAAGATCCCATATCCACCGTTGAGGTAGATGCCATTGCCGACGATCTCGACCACTCCCAGGCCGTAGAGCTCGATTCCGGCCGCGCCGTTGTTGCGAATGGTTGAGTTGG
>CAZTMA010000129.1:0-10826 GCA_964614645.1 uncultured Anaerolineales bacterium | reverse complement strand
GCACTGCCATCATTATTCGTGTCTCCACCTACCGAGTCATCCTTCAGCGAGGTGATCGTGACTGGACTCGATGCAGTACCCAGGGTCCGTACAGTGCCGGAGACGGTGATGTAGAAGGTCTTCAGCTTCATTACCGTTCCTGCTGGCACGGTAAGCGTGCCTTGGGCTGCAACTGAAAAGCCGGACAATGCATATGGCAAGTCGGAGTAGTAGGGCAACTGCCAGTCAGTGACTACCTGACCGCTTAGCTCGATGCCGTTCACCGCATTGCTAGACACCGTGTTGCCCGAGATCGTCCAAACTGGGGGATGACTACCTGCCAGGGTGAAATGGAGGGCAGCCCCCAGATTGTCAGCAATGGTGTTGCCGGTTACAACCGCCGAAGGTGGAGAATAGGGGCTTGCACCGGTCAGGGTCACGTGTACGCCTGATCCTTGATTGCCAGTTACGATGTTGTTTGTCACAGACGTAGTGGGGGGAGTGATTGGGTTGCCTCCACCTACTGTAACGTCGACGGCTGCGCCATGATTGTTTGTAAAAGTGTTGCCCACCAAAGTCGCAGCGGCAGGGGATGCAAGATACACACCTTTACCGTTGCCAACAATCATGGAGTCCTGGATGTCAGCAGTACCCAGGCCGTAGAGCTCGATTCCGGCCGCGCCGTTGTTGCGAATGGTTGAGTTGGAGATGTCGAGCATGTACGAGGTGGCCCAGGTTGCGGTATCAATGCCGGGGCCCGAGTGGTCCTCGATGAGGCTGGCAGCGACGGTCAGACTGGCCTGATCGTAGATGTGGATGCCGTACTCGTTGTGTGCAAGCGTGCAGTGGTTGAGGGTGGCTTGAGCGCCGGGAAGCAAGGCGAGGACACCCCATGCGCCCTCCCAGCCATAACCGTGGCCGTAACGAATCTCGGTGTAATCGAGGGCGATGGACCCACCGTTTTCGACCCTGAAGCTGTTCCAGTTGCCCGGCTCTGGCGTCGAAGCACTGCCATCATTATTCGTGTCTCCACCTACCGAGTCATCCTTCAGCGAGGTGAGGATTACGGGAGCGAGCTGACTGCCCTTAGCGGTAAGGGTGCCGTTTACAGTCAGATCTGGGTACCAAAACTTGACGATGGTTCCAGGCAATAAGGTCAGTTCCACTGCTGTTCCCACCGTTACGCTGCACGTTATCCGATGCACCGCGTTCGGTCCCCACACCTCATCCGCGCTAATCGTCCCGCAGTGATCTACCACCGGTAGGGATCCCGCGTCCGGTAACCCGAAATCGAACTCTCCCGCCCGGTTCGACAGCGCGGACACTTCGCCGCCCGCAGTTACACTGCGCACCGCGTAAAAGCTGTTGACCTCAGTGTTCCCGACGCCGCTGGCCGTGTCGGTGTAGGTGAGTTCGCTAGGGGCAGTGGTTGGCGTCACGGTCGCGATCATCACCATGCCTGCGTCGCCGATCGCCGCATAGGGGCTGTCGCTCCACCACACCTCGTGGTAGTCGGCGGTGGCGTCGCCGTGGGTCCAGGTCAGGATCACGCTGGTGCCCGATTTCTCGGCGCGCAGATCGGCCACTGGGGCGGGATCGGCGGCAGACGCGGAAGTGGCGACGAGGAATATCAGAACGAGGGCCAGCAGAAGGGCGGCAGGGAAGTGAGGGCGCATGACGTAGCTCCTGTGACAACTGAACGACCGAATACCATGTTCCTTGGGATCGTCACAAGACAAGTGTGTCAGTCTTTCCTTGCTTTCACCCGTGTTCAAGCGGGAAAGCTGCGACACTTATTTCGTAGCGGGTCCTAGCACTCAACGATGGCTTTCAGGTAGCTCGAGCGGCGAATGATGAAGCGCTTTCGGTGAAACAGGATGAAGTGGCACGCGCAAGGGATCATCTGATTACGCTGAGCAGTGAGCTGGCGACAGAGGGCCGACTACATTGCGCTTCCTCACTGTTGTTTGATCGCTTGTGTAGCATAGTGCAAGATATGGGATTTGGCAAAGTCCATTGAGAGGCGACACCCTGCCTTCCGGTCATCATTAGTGTCCGATCAGAGAAAGGGACAGCCTCGCAGCGCCCGGCAAGCGCGTCTGAGCTAGGCCGGGTGAGTTATCGCGCCGCAACTGTGCCAAATTTGGCACAGTTAACCACTCCCACACGCGCACGGCGCGCCGCTGGCGTCAGGTTGGACGCTGGCCGGCGCGCCGTACGGTCTCTGATACAGAGTCAGCGACTCTGCCGATTCGCCATCAAGCTAATCCAGTCAATCTCATGAATCATGGTCCCCCGCCACCTCGAACACCACCTCCGCCGGCCGGCCCGTGATCCCGCGCAGCGTCCGCACCACCAGCGGCCGCAGCCGCAGGGTCAGCCAGTCGCGTGCATAGGCGTTCCCCACCTGGACGACAAACTGATCTCCCGCTGCCGGGTCCTCCCGGTGCGCCAGGAGCACGGTGTCCCGCACCCACGTCTCATACGTGCTGCGCGGCAGTTGCAGCCGGAGCTGCGCACGCGCCAGGTCCCACAGGTCTTGCGGCGCAGCCGGCGGCGGGTCGCCGCCGGGCGCGTCCGGCTCCTGGTCCTCGCCGGCGTCCACAGCGGCCGCGCCGTCATCCGCAGCCGCCTCCGGTGCCTCACCGGCCAGCACCCGCTGCAGCTCGCCCGCCCGCCGCTGGTCGTCCCACGCAATCCCCACGTCCCGCGGGGCCGGCTCGCCGTTGAGGATCTTGGCGGCCAGGAACAGCCCGGGCGCGCGCAGCCCCTTGCGGTTGGCCTCCACGCGCAGCCAGCTGTCCCAGGTCAGGATCTGGAGCTCGACGTGCTCCGGCGCCTGCCCGCGCGCCAGGGCCGCGGCGACGGCCGGCAGCGCCCGGTTGCGCGGGCAGGTCCGCCGCTCGACGATCATCTCGGCCAGGCGCGCGGCCGCCGCCTGCAGTTCCGGCGGAAGGGGGAATTTTCCGCACTCCCGTGCCGGCGCGCCCATCGTCTTAACATTGAGTGCGATTTTTTCGCACTCCCGTGCAGGGGGTGCACCCGGCTCCTTAACATTGAGTGCGATTTTTTCGCACTCCCGGTCGCCTGCACCCGGCTCCTTAACATTGAGTGCGATTTTTTCGCACTCCCGGTCGCCTGCACCGGACGTCTTAACATTGAGTGCGATTTTTTCGCACTCGAGTGCGATTTTTTCGCACTCGCCCGTAGAGGAGGAGGAGGTTAATATATGCCTATTATCGTTAATTAAAACCTCCTCCTCTTCCTGTGACGGGAGTGCGGTTTTTCCGCACTCCCGCTCCGCGGACCCCGGCCCGCCGTCCTCGGCCCCGTCCCCGGCCAGCTGCGCCGGAATAAAAAGCGGCAGCTGCACGGCCAGCGCCGCCAGCTGCCACCCCCGATAGCGCCCCCACTGCTCGACCAGGCCCAGCCCGGCCAGCAGGCGCAGCCCCTTCGTGACCGTGTCGTGCTCGTAGCCCGTGGCGTTCACCAGGTCGGCGTTGCCGGCCCGGCCCAGGTAGCGCAGCGCCAGCAGCACCGAAAGCGGCGCGCCCCTGAGCGACCGCAACAGCCGTAACTCCGGATCCATACGCCCCCCGTTGCGCGCTCAGCCCGCCCCGAGCCACAGCCCGCGCAGGCTGCCGGTGGAATACTGCTCCGGGATCGCGATCCCCGCCGCTTCCAGCCGCCGGCGCAGGATGTTGTTGACCTGCGCGACCCCGATCGGCCCGCCGGCCGCCCGCGGCCAGCCCGGCAGCGGCGCCCACAGCGGCTCCGCCGCGGCGTCCGTGCGCGCGGTCAGCTCCAGGTAGGCCTGCACCGCCTGCCACACCCACGGGGCCACGTGGCGCACCAGGCCGTCCAGGGCCACCACGGCCCGCCCGTCGGGCAGCGGACGGATGTCGCCCACCCGCAACCGCAGCGCCTGGCTGGCCCGCGCGTTCGTGGCCAGCAGCAGGCTGAGCAGCGCGTAGTCCCGCGCGCCGGCAACCGTCTGCCGGTCGATGGCCCCCAGCAGCCGGCGCGCCTGGGCCGGCGTCAGCCGCGGGATGCGGCCCCGGGGCGGGCGGGGCCCGGAGCCGCGGCCGCCGCTGGCGAGGTCCAGCGTGAAGATGCCCTTGGTCTCGCCGTCCAGCCGGGCGGCCACGGCGCGACAGGCGGCCACCCGCGCCTGGATCGTCGCCGGCCGCCGCCCTGCCCGGCGCAGCTGGTCGGCCCAGGCCTGCACGTCCGCGGCCGTCGCGGCCGCCGGCGTGCGGCCCTGCCCCGCGAGAAACCCGGTCCACGCGCGCCAGGCCGTCGCGTACGAGCGGAGCGTCTCGCGGGAGACGGTCCCGAGAATCCCCAGCCAGCCCGCGCCGCCCGCGCTTGCTCCCAGTTCCATAGCACCCCTCCCGGCCCGCCGGGCCTCAGTCCGCGGCCGTCACCTCGGCCGCAGCGCGCTCCAGGCTGGTGTACAGCGCGAGCGCGCCGGCGTCCGGCTCCGCACAGCCCGCCAGGTAGCCCTTGAGCCAGGCCAGCGCCTGCCCGTGCGCCTGCAGCAGCACGGTGACCTGCGCCTCCCGGCGGGCCAGCCGGCGCCGCAGCTGCGCCTCGAGATCGCGCTCGCTTCGCTCACCGGACTGGGGCCGGGCATAGGCCGGCGCGGCCGTGGGCGTGACGCCCGCCCAGCTCGGCGGCCGGCGCGATGGGGCCAACTCCGCCAGGGCCGCGCGCACTCCTGCCAGCATGGCCTCCGGCCCGGTCCCGGCCGGCCAGTCCCCGAACGCCCGCAGGGACTTCCAGTGGGCCGCATAGCTGTCCGCCCGGCGGTTGAGGATGCCGCGCAGCACCAGCCGCCGCGCCTCCGCCTCGTCGGGCAGCTCGTTCTCCACCACCCGCGCATCCAGCCACGCCAGCACGATCTCCCCCAGCTCCTCGTCGCTCAGCGCCGGCGGAGCGGGCTCAGACAGGTCAGCACCACTGCCCGCGGCAGCCGGCCAACTTGCAACCTGCAACCCGTGCGAAGCTCCGCTTCGCCCATCCGTATCAGCCGGCTCGTCCATCCGGTACCCGTCGATCAGCGCCTGCGCCCGCGCCACGGTGATGCGCGCGCCCCCTGCCGCCTCGTCCAGCGCGGCCGCGCGGGCCTCCGGGGGCGCGGAGGGCGCGGCGAGCAGCGCGGCCGCACTGGCGGCAATGTCCAACTGTCCCAAATTTGGGACGGTTGCAAAGGCGCGGTGCAGGTCCAGGAGCCGATAGACCGTGCTCCGGCCCAGGCCCTTGTCCTCGATCCAGGCGTCGAACCCGCCGCGCTTGTTGTGGCGCAGCAGGTCGCGGATGAGCGCGAACTTCCCGCCGGCCTCGATCAGGGCCGCGAGGCCCTGGCGCAGGAGCGCCTGCGCTTCGGTGTAACGCTGCTCGACAACGATGCGCTGCTCGCTGTTGTCGTACGCAAAGGGGACAATGGTTGTGCTCATGGCCTCCCCCCGCCACGTCAGGCATGGGCTTCCGCGGGCTGCTCCGGCGACTCGGCGCTGCGGAGCAGCAGAAAACGGTAGATGCGGGCGAGCCGCTGGCCGAGCTCGCGTTCGGCGTCGGCTGCGGCTGCGCCGCCGCTGGCCGCTGGATCAGGCTGGGGCAGCCGCGGGCGCGGCGCCGTCCGCCTGCTCGTTGCCGACTGGGTTGCGTTGCCGTTCATGTCTCACCTGTAGCGTCTTGGTATCCCGGCCGCGCGCCGGCATGTGCGCGCGGCCCTGCAATGGGGCGCCCCGGTCGCCCGGAGTGCATCAGGCGCCCGCCCCCGCGGCCGCGTCGTCCGGCGCACCTGTGGCGAGCTGCGCCAACAGGTCATCCAGCGCCGGCGTGTAACCCAGGGCCGCCAGCAGGCGCTGCTCGTAGCGGGGGATCAGGCCCGACTCGATGGCGGACACGAAATTGCCGCCGATCCCGCTGGCACGCGCCAGGTCGGCCTGGCTCCAGCCCTTCGCCACCCGCAGCAAACGGATCTTCTTGCGTATCTCCATGCTCCTGCTCCTACAAATGCGAGCCACTTGTGTTACCATTTGTAAGGATCGCGGGCTAGGAAAGAGGCAGGCCGCAAAATCCTACAAACTGTAATAGAAAATATTACAGTTTGTAGGATTTGTCAAGATGGAATATCTAGATAAGCGGGGAGGTCTTTGCTATACTTCTCACGACTAGCGCGATATGCAAGAGGGGCTATGTGACAGAGAACGAGGCGATCTGCAAGCGCGTGAGGACGGCCAGGAAGGCGGCCGGGCTCTCGCAGGAAGAAGTGGCGGCCCAGCTCAATCTGACACCCGCGGGCTACGGCCACTACGAACGCGGACGGCAGCCGTTCAGCATCGAGATGCTCACCCGGCTTGCGCGCGTACTGGACCGGCCGCTGGAGCATTTTCTCGGGCTGCAGATGGGCCTGACGCTGGAAGAAGAGCAGTTGGTGGCCGCGTTTCGGGAACTGGAGACGGAGCAACAGCGCACGCTGGCGCTCGATATGGTGCGGCTGGCGGCCCGCAACCGGCCTCCCGGCTAGGTAAATGTCTTCAGGACGCGTATCTCCTCGACCAGCCGTTCCAGCATTTTGGCGATCGTTTCCAGGGCTTCCGATGTAGGCAAGGTCGCTTGCGCCTGCGGCAGGGACGGCGGCGCCGCCTTCTTGGGGCAAGAAGGCTTGGTTTTCCTCTTGGACATGTTCCAGGGACCTCAGCGTCAAGTTTTGTGGTGGGACAGGAGTTGCCAGTATAATCGCACCTGTTTGCCACTGTCAAAAAATACAGCCTTTGTTATTTATAAGTCTCAAATCTGTGCATTTTCACACATAGTTTACGCACCGGCGTGCGGTTTCCGCTGGGGGCAGAGATAGACCACGAATGGTGCAGCCATGAACCCACGCGCAGTCCTGTATGCCCGCGTGTCGGGCGACGACCGCCAGAACGAGGGCCGCAACCTGGCCGGCCAGCTGGCGCTGTGCCGGGAGTATGCCCGCGCGCACGGGTATGAGGTGGTCGCGGAGCTATCCGAGGATGACCGGGGCGCGAGCGGCGCCGCGTTCGAGCTGCCCCAGCTGGCAGAACTGCGGCGGATGGCGGAGCAGCAGGCCTTCGACGTGCTGGTAGTGCGCGACCTGGACCGCCTGAGCCGCAACCTGGCCAAGCAGCTCTTCATCGAGGAGGCACTCCGGCGCGGCGGCGTCCGCGTCGAGTTCGCCCTGGCCGCCTACCCCGCGACGGCCGAGGGCAACCTCATGAAGAACCTGCGCGCCGCGGTCGCGGAGTACGAGCGCCTCAAGATCCGCGAGCGCGTCGCGCGCGGCCGCCGCCAGCTCCTCCAGGACGGCAGCGTGATCCTGCCCGCCGGCCCGCCCTACGGCTACGATCTCGTCCAGGTCGAGGGCAGGCAGATGCTGGCCGTCAACGAAGACGAGGCCCGCGCGGTCCGGCAGATCTACGCCTGGTACACCGCGGGCGACGGGCCGGCCGGCCCCCTGAGCATCTACGCCATCCAGCGCCGGCTCACCGCGGACCATGTGCCCAGCTATGATGACCTCCACGGCCGCCCCGACCGGAAGAAGCGCGGCCGGGGCGAGTGGTCGGGCAGCGTCATCGGCCGCATGCTGCGCGATGAGACTTACGCGGGCGTCTGGACGTACCGGGCCAAGAGCGGGGACGGAGCGCCGGCCGCGGCCGAGACCCTGGCCGTCGCGGTGCCGGCCATCGTCAGCCGGGCCACCTGGGAGCAAGCCCAGGCCCGCCGGGCCGCACGCGCCCACCTGGGGCCCTGGAGTAAAGGGTCGGGGCACTGGCTGCAGGGCCGCCGCGTGTGCGGCCTGTGCGGCGCCAGCATCGGCGCGCCCAGCCGGTCCCCGAGCGTCTGGACGGAACGCCGCTACTACCACTGTCCCGCGGCCGTCAACCACGTCTACCACAACTACGCCCGGCCCTGCACCGCCCCGGCGTTTCGCGCCGAGGTGGTCGACAACCTGATCTGGAACTGGGCCCAGGCCACCCTGCTGGACACCGCCACGCTCGGGCAGGGCCTGGCCGCCCTGCGCGCCGAGCGGGATACGGCGCAGGCGCCCCTGCGGGAACGGCACGCGGCCCTCACGCAGCAACTGGCCGCGCAGCAGGCCGCGGCCGAGCGGCTCCTGGACCAGTATCTGGCCGGCACGATCACGCGGGATGGGCTTGCCGCACAGACCCGCGCGCTGGAGCAGGCGGGCCTGGCCCTGGCGTGGGAGCGCGACCAGCTGGCCGCGCAACTGGCCGCGCCGCTGCTCGACGACGCGCAACTGGCCGACCTCCAGGCCTGCGCGGCGCAGGTGGCCGAGCGCCTGGCGCAGGCGCAGGCCGACGCGCAGCTCCAGCGCCTGGTCGTGGAAGCTCTGGATGTGCAGGTCACGCTGACCCTGACCGGAGGCCGGAAGATGATCACGATCCGGAGCGTGCTGGGCGAGACCACGCAGCCGGTCCCCGACCCGCTGGTGCTGTCCCCCCGCTGGTGGCGCTCGGTCAGCGCGGCCGGGCCCCGCCGGGCGGGAGGCGTCGTATGAGTCTGCGGGCGGTGCTGTATGCCCGGGTGAGCGGCGATGACCGCCACCGCGAGGGCCGCAACCTGCAGGGGCAGCTGGACCTGTGCCGGGCCTATGCGCAGGCGCGGGGCTACCAGGTCATCGCGGAGCTGGCGGAGGACGACCGGGGCGCCAGCGGCGCGGCCTTCGAGCTGCCGCGGCTCAACCAGGTGCGCGAGCTGGCGCAGGCCGGCGCCTTCGATGTCCTCGTCACCCGGGAACTGGATCGCTTGAGCCGCAGCCTCGCCAAGCAGTTGTTCGTCGAGGAAGAACTCCGGCGCAGCGGCGTGACCCTGGAATACGCTCTGGCCGAATACGCCGACGACCCCGAGGGCAACCTCAACAAGAACATCCGGGCCGTGATCGCCGAGTTTGAGCGGCTGAAGATCAGCGAGCGGATGAACCGGGGGCGAGAGCTGAAGGTGCGGGCCGGCAGCGTCCTGGTCTATGCGCGGCCGCCCTTCGGCTACCACGCCTGCCAGGCCGACCAGAAGTGGCAGCTGGAGGTCGTCGAAGAGGAGGCCCGCACGGTCCGGCTGATCTTCGAGTGGTACACGCTGGGCGACAACGGCGGCGCGCCCCTGAGCATCTACGCCATCCAGCAGAAGCTCAACAGCCTGGCGCTGCCCTCCCCCGCGGACGTGCGCGGCGGCATCCCGAAAGACCGCCCGGCCGGCCAGTGGAGCAAGGCCTCCGTCGGCCGGATCCTGCAGGCCGAGACCTATGCGGGCGTGTGGCACTGGCGCAAGTACGCCAAGGTGCAGGGCAAGCAGGTGCCGCGCCCGGAGGAAGAATGGGTGGCCGTTGCCGTGCCGGCGCTGATCAGCCGCGCGACCTGGGAGCTGGCGGTCGCCCGCCGCGCGCACAACCAGGACGCCGCCCGCCGCAACGGGAAAGAGGACTACCTGCTGCAGCGCCGCACGGTCTGCGGCCGCTGCGGGTACAAGATGAGCAGCCTGACGTTCCGGCGGGACCGCAAGACCCGGCCGGGCGCGACCGTGTACCGCTACTACCGGTGCCCCGCGGCCGGCACCCGCGCCGCCAACATGCCGCACACCTGCGACCTACCGAATTTCCGGGTGGATGACGTGGACCGGGTAGTCTGGGAGTGGGTGCGCGGGCTGCTGAGCGATCCGGCGGCGCTGCAGGCCGGCCTCGACACGCTGCGCGAGGAGCAGCGCAGCCAGCAGGACCCGCTGCGCAGCCGGCTGGCGACCCTGGATGGGCTGCTCGCCGACCACGCGCGCCAGCTGGAGCGCCTGCTCGACCTATATCTCACCGCGGAGTTCCCCAAGGAGCAGCTGGACGCCCGCAAGGGGAAGCTGTTGCAGACCATGGCGGGGCTGCAGGAGGAGCGGGCCGGCCTGGCGGCGCGCCTGGACGCGCAGTTCCTCAACGCGGATCAGGTCGCCGGCCTGCAGGCCTTCGCCGCTCGGGTCGCGGAGAAGCTGGCCGCTGCCGACCAGGATTTTGCCAGCCAGAGATATGTGATCGACGAGCTCGATGTCATGGCGACGCTGGCGGTGGAAGATGGGGTGAAGGTGGTTTACGCGCGCTGCGTGTTGGGGCAGAAAACGTTATCGATTGCGTCTACAACCACTCATCGTAAGCATCTACCGCACCGTTGCCATCCCAAACCACCGCGTCGGGCCGCGGCAGGACCTCGTTCAGCCGGATAAGGGGCAGGAGCACGATCGACCGGGTCCCGGTAGGCGTGACCGAGGGGGTAAACGTCGGTGAAGGAGTCACCACCGGTGATATCGTCGGCGTTCCAGTTGGTGTCGCAGACTCCGCGGGCGCTGCGGTCGGTGTGGGCGTCAACGTGAGGGTGGGTGTCGCCGTGGGTGTCGGTGTGGGCGTCGCCGCGCGCCCTGGCGCGCCGGGATTCGGCGGATCCTGCGCGACCCAGTCGTCCGCGGTATCCGTGTCCCGGTCAGAAGGTACGCGCGCCAGCGATTCACCGGCGGGGACATCGGCGCAGGGCGGCTGGAACGCGGCCGTGTTATCGCCGTAACTGAGCGCGTCGAGCAACTGCCCGTCCGGGGCAAGCAGCCGCACCGTCTCACCCGTATTGCTCAGGCCGTTGCCGATGGGTGCTTCCAGGCTGACCATTTCGCCGGTGAACCCGGGATGGTCCGCCAGGAACTCGCTGCGGCGTGCAGCTATGACAAGATAGTGACCCGGCATCAGCCGGTAAGACGGCAGCACGCTGGCGCCGACTGAGTCCGCAAGCTGCCAGCCGGACAGTTCGGCCGCGCTGTCCCCGGGATTGTACAGC
>CAZTMA010000128.1:0-15714 GCA_964614645.1 uncultured Anaerolineales bacterium | reverse complement strand
CCTCTGCCAGCACCGTGCGCGCGAACGGCGGGCACGGTCCCGTATTGACGGGCACGACCGCCTCGATGGGCAGCTTGTCCGAGCCGAAGTAGGCCTGCACGTCCGCCCAACTCCGCAGCGACTCGGGCATCCCTTCCCGCCGCCAACGCTCCCACGTCGTGCCCCAGGGGCCCCAGAACAGCCAGAAAGGCGGCCGGTCGACCGGCCGGCCGAGCATATAGTTGACGAAGCGCTCGCGGTCGTTCACGCTACTCATCCGCCTTCCGACTGGCGGTAGGGCGCGGTCTCGTCGGCCCGCCCCAACAGGCTGGCGGCCATATCGACGTACTGGTAGCCATACTCGACCGCGGGCTCGATGTGATTGGCATACTGCCAGTCGTTCCAGCCGGAGATGAAGATGATGTTGGGGTTGCCGTAGCGCGTTCGTAAGAGCTGCCGCTTGAAGTATTCGCCGCCCTCGCGGTCATCGGCATGTTTGCGGCTGTCCGCACGGATCTTGGCGTAGTCGGGGTTCGCTTCCTTGTGATAGTACTTGGCGAGGTACGCGTGTTCGAGGTAGGGATCCGAGCCGGGGCTGGCGACCATCCACTCGCGGCCGAGGCGCTGGGGGTAGTGCTCGACATAACTCCAGACATCGCTGTGATAGGGCCGGATGCGGCGCAGGGTGAGGTCCTCGGTCTCCCACTCGACCTGGTCAATCGCCTCGTTTGGGCCGTTGTGGTATGTCACGACGAGGGGCTTGCCCGCATAGTGGTAGTAGAAGTCGCGACCGGCCAGGTTTGCACGCACATAGTCGAGCGCGAAGCGGTAGCCCTCCAGGGTGGGGTTGACGAAGTATTTCTCCAGCCAGATGATGAGCTTGAGCTTGCGCGAATCGCCTTCCTGGTGCGCCAGTTCCTCTGCCAGGAGACGCAGGGTCCGATCCTGCGGCATATCGGTCAGCTCGAACTTGGCCGTGCCGTAGCAGTCATAGACGATCGCGTCGATGCCCGCGCGGCGCATATCGTGCAGCTGACGCCGCAGAATCGCCGGATCGTCGCACCGGTAGTAACCGTACAGCGGGTGGTACTGCCCGTGAAACTCCTGAATGTTGTTCCAGTCGCGCGGGTCGCTCTGATAGTGCGATGAATACCAGACGGCCACCGTGCCGTCGAATCGCCGGGTCTGAGCCTCGGTTTCGTTCATGCCAGGTTCCCTTTCTAGCGGAGTAGGAGGCGGAAGCGTCGGATGTGCAGGCAAAGATCGCCTCATCAAACGCCTTGAAGCTGGAGCTCATTCGCGAAATGGCACGCGGCCATGTGACCGTCGCCGACGCTCCGCAGGGCAGGCGGCTCCTCGCGGCAGATATCCTGCGCGAACTTGCAGCGGGGGTTGAAGACGCAGCCGCGCGGCAGTTGCAGCAGGTTGGGCGGTTCGCCCAGCGTCTGAGCGCGCCCGATCTCGCCGAGGACGCTGATCTTCGGAATGGCGGCCAGCAGCATGGCCGTGTAGGGATGGCGCGGCGTCTGCAGCAGGTCATCGCGCCTGGCCGTCTCGACCATCTTGCCCGCGTACATGACCAGGATCCGGCTGCTCATGTAGCGCACGACGCTCATGTTGTGTGAGATGAAAACGTACGACAGGCCAAACTCACGCTGCAGGTCCTGCAGCAGATTGAGGATCTGGGCCTGGATGGAGACATCCAGCGCGGAGACCGGCTCGTCGGCGACGACCACGCGCGGGTTGACCACGAGCGCCCGCGCGATGCAGATGCGCTGGCGCTGCCCGCCGGAGAAGCTGTGCGGGTAGCGGCGCAGGAAGCCCACGTTGAGCCCGACCTTGCGGATGACCTCCGTCACCCGATCCTCAAGCTCACGGCCGCGCGCGATGCCGTTGACCAGCAGCGGCTCACCGATCGTTTCGAGCACGTTGATGCGCGGATTGAGGGAGGCAAACGGGTCCTGGAAGATCATCTGCACGCTCTTGCGGAACGTGCGATAGTCCTGTTTGTTGAGCTGCGCGAGCGAGACCTGGCGCTCATTCAGGCGCAGTTTGATGTCGCCCTCGGTCGGATCGTAGATGCGGACGATGCAGCGCCCCAGCGTCGTCTTGCCGCAGCCGCTTTCGCCGACGACGCCCACCGTCTCGCCGACGGCGACCTGAAAAGTGACATCGTCGACGGCCTTGATCTGCCCGACCACCTGGCGGCGGAAGCCCGTGCTGCGCAGGGGGAAGTACTTCTTCAAGCCCTGAACGTCCAGGACGATGTTCTGCCCATCGGCCATGTTCGCTTCTCCTCTAGCTGCGCTCATACAGGAAGCAGCGCACCTTGTGGCCGGGCGCAGCCTCGATATAGTCGGGCACCGCGGTCTCACAGTGTTCCAGCCGCTTCTCGCACCGCGAGAAAAACGGGCAGCCGGTCCTCGGCGCATACGGGTTGGGCAGCGTGCCCACAATTGGCACGAGCCGGGTAAGGGGGCCGTCCACGCTCGGGATGGAGCGCCACAGCGCCTGGGTATACGGGTGGAGCGGGTTGCGGAATACCTCGCGCACGCTCGCCAGTTCTACGGCCATGCCGAGGTACATGACCATGATGTCGTCGGCCACCTGGCCCACGACCGCGAGGTCATGGCTGATATAGAGCATCGCCATGTTGTACTGCCGCTGCAGGTCCTTGATGAGCGCCAGAATCTGCGCCTCCACGGTCACGTCCAGCGCGGTGGTCGGCTCATCCGCAATGAGCAGCTCCGGGCGGCAGGAGAGGGCCATCGCAATCATGGCGCGCTGGCGCATGCCGCCGCTGAACTGGTACGAGTAGGCGTCGATCAGCTTGTCGGCGCGCGGGATGCCCACGCTCCTGAGTAGCTCGATGGTGTCACGCCGCGCCTGCTGCTTGCTCATGTGGGGGTTGTGAAACAGGATGGCTTCGATGATCTGGTCGCCCACTGTATGGACCGGGCTGAACGCGGTCATCGGCTCCTGGAAGACCATCGCAATGTGCCGCCAGCGGATATGCTGTAGCTCGGAGCTGTCCGGCTTCAATGCGGCGATATCGACCACGTCTTTCTGGCGCCCCTCTGCATCGGGCAGGCGGAGGAGAATTTGTCCGCCTTCGATCCGGCCGGGCGGCGACGGCACGAGCCGCATGATGGACTGGACGGTGACGGACTTGCCGCAGCCGCTCTCGCCGATGATGCCCAGCGTCCGGCCCTGGTGGAGGTCGAAGCTCACGCCGTCGACCGCCCGCACCATGCCCTCGTACAGATGAAAGTAGGTTCTGAGGTCGATGACGCTGAGCAGTGGGTCGCTGTCCTGGTGGTTCATGGCTCACTCCCGCGCTTACATCGCGTACGGGTCTGCGGCATCGCGCAGCCCGTCGCCGACGAAGTTGAACAGCAACGAAACCGCGATAATGAAGGTGACCGGGATCAGCATCCACGGCTGCTCCGCGATTTTGCTGATATCGAGGACATCCTGGAGGATGACGCCCCAACTGACCGCCGGCGGCTGCAAGCCCAGGCCCAGGAAACTGAGCGAGGTCTCGGCGATAATCATGCCGGGGATGGAGATGGTGAGCGACATAATCAGGTGGCTGGTGATGCCGGGCAGCAGGTGGCGCGCGATGATCCGGAAATCTCCGGCTCCCGCGACCTTTGCGGCCAGCGCATAGTCCTCGTCGCGCATGGCCAGGAGCATCCCGCGCACGGCGCGGGCCAGCCCGGTCCAGTTGACCAGCGCGAGGAGGATGCTGATGAGGAAGAACACGCGCACTGACGGCCAGGTGCGTGGAATGGCGCCGGCGAGGATCATCAGGACGGGCAGCATGGGGATCGAATTCATAAAGTCGACCAGCCGTTGGATGATGGCGTCGATCCTGCCGCCGAAATAGCCGGAGATGCCGCCCATCAGCATGCCCATGATGAATGTGAAGGTCAACCCCAATAGGCCGACAAAGAGCGACAGCCGCGAACCATAGATCGCGCGCGAGAACACGTCGCGGCCCAGCAGGTCCAGCCCGAAGAGCCAGACTGCGGCCCGGTCATCCACGCCGAACAGATGGATGTTCGTGTCGAACAGCCCGAACAGTTTGTAGCGCCAGCCGGGGACGAACAGGCCGATGGGGTACTTGACGCTCTTATCCTCGGTCACGACCAGCCGATAATCCACCACCTCGCTCGTGACGCCGTAGACGAACGGCCAGCTCAGGCCCTCGCTATCGCGGATATGGACGTGCGTTGGTGAGGCGCGCACGAACTTGGGGAAGCGCTGGTTCGGGTCATACGGTGAAAAGAATTCGCAGAAGACGCCCACCAGGTAAAAGCCGAGCAGGAGCCACAAGCAGATAAAGGCCAGCTTGTGGCGGCGAAAGCGCCACCACATCAGCTCCCACTGCGTGGCATAGTACATGCGCTCCTCATCCGGGCGCACTGTTTTTATCTCGGGCGCCTTGTCGTCCTGGCTGATCTGGGGGGCCTGCGTCGCGGGTTGCGTGGTCATTTCGTGCCTCCCTCGAAGCGGATGCGCGGATCGACGAGCGCCAGGAGAACGTCAGAGATGAGCGTGCCGATAAGTGTCATCGTCGCCAGGATCATCAAGATGGTCCCCGCGAGGTTGTAGTCCTGGACCTGGAGCGCGCCCAGCAGGACCGGGAACAAAGTCGGCACGCCGAGCACGATTGTGATGAGGCCGCCGCCCTCCAGGAGGCCGCGGAACACAAACCCCAGCCCGCCGATGACCGGATTGATGGCGAGCCGCACGGGGTATTTGAGCAGAATGTAGCGGCCGGGGAGGCCTTTGGCGCGTGCGGTCGTCACGTACTGCTGGCGTAACTGATCCAGCAGGTTGTTGCGGATCGTGCGCATCATGCCGCCGGTGCCGCCGAGCGCCAGCAGGGCCAGCGGAAAAGCAAGATGCTTCATCAGGTCCAGGAACTTCGGCCATCCCCACGGCTGCTCAAGCATCGCCGACGAGTACAGGCCTATGGGCGTAAAGCCGAAAGTGCTCATCAAAATCCACGCGCCGCCCATTGCCAGGAGGAAGCCGGGCGAGCACATGCCGAAGAAGCCCAAAAACGTGAATAGATAGTCGAAAAAGGTGTACTGGTGCGTAGCTGAATAGATGCCGAGCGGGATGGCAATGATCCACGAGATCAGCAGGCCGGAGATTGACAGGAGCAGCGTCCACGGCAGCGCCTGCATGATGACCTTAGCATTCTCCTCCCCGCGCGAGTAGGACATCCCCAGGTCGCCCTTAATGAGCGCCCGGTACATCCAGCGATAGTAGCGCACGAAGATGGGCTTGTCCACGCCGTACTCGGCCCGCATGCCGGCAATCTGCTCGGGACCCAGGGTGATGCCCGCCATCTTCATCTGGTTGACGCGGATGGTGACGACATCGCCCGGCGGCAGCTCCACCAGGAAGTACACGACGGCGGATAGCAGAAACCACAGGGGGATGATCTCCACCAGACGCCGGCCGACGTATTTCAGCATCACGGCCTCCTTGCATGCGGTGGGGCGACGGTTGCCCGAAACTGCGCACCGCTGAATGGAGTCCGGGCCAAGGACCCGACTGACCTCAGGTCCTTGGCACCAGAGAAGTCCACAGCCTGGCCGTCATATACAGGACGACCAGGCTTGGCCGTTATATGGATCACGTTTGTGACCCGCGTCACACATCGTGATGGATCACGCGTCGTGATACATGATTTCGATCTGCATATCGTATGTGATCATCTGCGTGGTCGGTGACGCGTTCTTGATCGTCTTGCGCTGCAGATACGGTACGGTGTCGTTCGAGCTGATGGCGATGCCCCAGGCATTGTCGGTGTAGTTCTGCACGACTTCGTCGTAGAGCTGCTTGGCCCGTTCGCTGTCCGGCCGTTCCTTCTTCCACTCTTCGCGGATTTCGTACAGCCGGTAGAACTCGGCAGGCGGCTCCTCCGGAACCTCAGGCGGCGTCTTGCCCGTGGCTTTGGCATCGGAGAAGAGGTGCCAGGTGCCGAATTGGCTGGTGCAGTAATCGGTGAACACGCCGTTGGCCCACTCGGGTTGGTGCAGGAAGAGGACCTCGGCCATCAGCGTTTCGTCATTCATGTGCTGCTCACGCAGCGCGGCATCCTCGTTGGTGCGCAGCTCGATGGCGATGCCGACGTTGCGCAACTGCGCGCCGATCAACTCGGCGGCCGGCCCGAGCCAGAACTGGTTGGAGGCCTGCGCTTCGATGACCAGGATGAAGGGCTCGCCGCTAGGCGTCAGGCGCATGCCGTCGCTGCCCTTAGTCATGCCCATCTCGTCGAGCAACGCGTTCGCCGCGTCGATGTCTCCGTTCGGCCCGACGGCCGCACCCGCGCCCCATGTGGGCGGAGTGGCGAAGCCCAGGAAGACGCTGTTGGTGAATTCGTCGTAGTTGATGGCCGCGGCCACGGCCTTGCGGAACCGGACGTCCTTCAGGACCGGCCCGGCCACCGGGTCCTTGCAGTTGGCCTGCAGGAAAAGCACACCGTTGATATGGAACTTGTGGATCTGGAACTCGTACTCGCCCTCGTCAGCCTTCTGCTTGTACACGAAAGCCATCTGCGGGTTCTCGCCGCCGGCATCCGCCTCGCCGCCGACGATGAGCGTCTGCATGCCGGAGACGTTTTCCACCCGGCGCGAGAGCAGCCGGTCGAAGTACGGCAGTTGCCGGCCCCATTGGTCGACCTTCCAGTAGTATGGGTTGCGCTCGAAGGTGCGGGTGCCGTCCGCGGCTTCCTCCAGGAGAATCCACGGTGTGAGCATCGGGAAGCCGATGGCCTTAGGCTGGTGGCTGTCCCAGCGCGCCACGTCCTTCTCGTTGAAGAGCGTGGGCCACTCGGTGTCGCCGTAGCCTTTCTCAGCCAGCGCCGCCTTGAGTTGCGCGGCATCGGCATACTTCGGATGGAAAGGCTTCAGGAAGTGCGCCGGCTTGACCAAGTCCTGATAGCTCGCCCAATTGGCAAGCGCCAGCTGACCCAACAGACCGCCGTACGGCGCGTCGTAGGTCATCGACCACGTGTAGTCGTCGATGATGCTGATGACTGGATCGGTGCCATTTGCGGATTTGAGATAGCCGGGCACGCCTCCGGGCCAGTCCGGGTTCATGTAGAGGTCCTCGAAGACGAAGCGGACATCCTCTGTGGTCACCGGCGTGCCGTCTGACCACTTTGTGCCTCTGCGTAGCATGAAGGTGAACTTCTGGTTTTCGTCCTCGACCTTGAAGTCTTCGACCAGGGCGGCCCAGACCGGGGTGAGGGTGAGGCTGGGTCCGGCGACGAGCGGTTCGCAGCACCCGAGGAAGGCCATGCCGTCGAAGCCGCCGACGCGACCGTACTTGAACGAGTCGCCGTACACGCCGGGCAACAGCTCGGGCAGTTCCTCTTCCAGGACGAGCATGCCCGCCTTAATCATGAGAGGGTTCGCGGGGATGCGCTCTTCGAGCGGCGGCAGCTTGCCTGCCTTCACGAGTTCGGCCAGCATGGGTGCTTCTTTGTCTGAGGGCACCGCGGCAGGTTGGGCGGGAGCTTCCGGTATTGCAGTCGCGCCTTCCACTGGCTTTTCGACTGCTTCTTCGACGGGTGCGGGTCCTTGAACTACCTGGGGCGCGGGCACGGTGCAGGCCGCCATCGCGGCAACACCGGCGGCTCCGGCAGTGACCCTGAAGAACTTGCGGCGAGTGAGCTTTGCCATTGGAATATACCTCCTCAGTGAGTGGGGCAAATGTCTCTGATTGCGACGGCTGACAGATGATGCGGTGTCACCCCCTTTCGCGGACTAGCAGGGGCATTAGGGGCCCGCAACGCGCGGTGGACTGCCGGACGATCAATTGCGGCGGGATGATGATGTCTGGCTTGTCCGGCGCACGTTCCTCCAACAGGGCGATGAGCAGCTCTACCGCGCGCACGGCCATGTTGGCGAATGGCTGGCGTACGGTCGTCAGTGGAGGGGATTGGTATGCGGCGACCTCGATATCGTCCAGGCCCACGAGCGAGATATCTTCTGGCACGCGCAGCCCGGCCTCACGCATCGCGCGCATCGCGCCAATCCCCATGCGGTCGTTGGCCGAAAAAACACCCGTCGGCCGCGGCCGGCAGGCCAGCATCCGCCGCATGGCCTGGTATCCCGATTCACAATCCCAGTTGCCTTCAACCTGGCAGCAAGTATCACTCGTCAGGCCGTGGGCCTGCGCGGTGTCGCAGAACCCGGCCAGCCGTTCGCGGGCCAGGCGCAACCGTAGCGGACCGGAGATGTGCCCCAGGGCGCGGTGCCCCAGCGCGATAAGGTGCTCTGCGGCCACGCGGCCTGCGCCATAGTGATCGAGAATCACGGAAGGTCCGCCGCATCCGTCCAGCCGGCGGTCGACGGTGACGAAAGGGATGCCCGCGGCCTGCAGGGCCAGCAGGCAGTCCGGGTTGTATTCGGCGGGAATAATCAGCACGCCTGCAATCCAGTGCTGGATGGCACTCTGGATATACGAGCGCTCGCGCTCGACGTCGTCATGGGTGTTGTACAGGACCAGGGTGTAACCCCGGGAGCGGGCATATTCCTCGGCGGCGCTGGCCATGGCAGCCAGGGATGGGTTGGAGATGTCCGAGACGATGAGCGCGATCGTGCGCGTTTGGCGGGTCCTCAGGCTGCGCGCAACCGAGAAGGGCCGGTAGTTGAGAGTCTGAATTGCTTCACGTACGCGCTCGGTCGTGCTGCGCGTGATGCCTGGCTTGCCGTTGATGACGGCAGAGACAGTCTGGACGGAGACGCCGGCCAGGCTGGCGACGTCCCTCATGGTAGGAGCCTTCTGCGGGAGAACCATCGAGTGACTCCGTTCGGTATGCGTCATCGTAAGAGATGAACGTTCACGTGCACGTTCATATGAACGTTCATGTCACAAGGCTGTTATATCACCATCCAGGAAAGCTGTCAAGAGGGCAATCTATAGAAAGTTTTCAGCGTTACTTTGTAACATAAGCTCTCAGACCCGTCGCAGGTCTACAAACCCGGTTTCTCGAAGAAACCGGGTTTGTAGCGGTGAACAGTCACGGTTTTGAGTATTGAGGGTGCTTATAAGGCAAGGGGGTGCGGCGGCCATCCCAGAGGCGCGGGATGGCCGCCGGCTCACTACGAGATAGCAACCGCACAGTGAATGAACACCTCGGGCACCTGGACCGTAACGAGGCCGTCCGCATATTCCCAAACCGGCTCGGTCCCATCGGGCTCCAGGCGGACGCTGGCCGGCCGTCCCGAGAAGCGTATCTGCACGCGGATATCGCGCACGGGCAGGATCTGCTCTGTGCAGCGGTAGTTGCCATCCAGCGGCCGGTCGCCGTGCTCGTTCAGCAGGTGGACGAGCAGCCGCGCGCGGCCATCCGGCGCGTGCTCGGCGAGCTGGCGCATCGGGATGACCTCCAGCCAGGCCGGGGCTTCCACGGTGACCGGCGGTTCGGGAACGATCAGCCTGAGCAGGTTCGCGAAAATGTGCTTGACGTTCCACTGATTCTTGGCCTGGTACGCGCGGAACACATCCGGCGCAATGTAACAGGCCCAGCCCTGTCCGGCCGGCCGCAGCGTGATGGCCGGATACCCGGAATCTTCTCCGGCGGGTGACCAACGCAGCAGGAACTGTCCGTCGGCGCGCAGGTAGACCTTGTGCAGCCGCGCAAGCGTCTGGACGTCCTGGCGGACCGGGCGGGCCAGTCCCGTCGCGGCCTCGACGATGTGGGGCATGTCCAGCGTACCGCGGGCGAGTCGTTCGTCTTTAACAGCGATATAGGCGTGCGACTGGTCATAGCGCCCCTCGTACTGCAGCCCGAGCAGGTCGCCCAGCGCGAAGCTGCCGGTAGGTGCCCCGCCGGCGTCTAACGTGCCGGTGAGCCCGGTTGCGATCAGGACGCCCCCCGCCGCGACCCACCCGGGCAGGGCCTCCGCCAGGGCAGGCGAGAGGTGGCGCTGGTCGGGCAGGATGACTGCCCTGAACTCCGCCAGCCGCGTCAGCACACCTTCCTCATGCAGAAAGTGGAAGGGAATCATGCTCTCGGTCAGCAGACGATGGGCCCCCCGCGCGGACAGTTCGTCGATGAACAACCGTGGCTCGTCGCGCGTGAAGTGCTGGTCGGTTGCGTGGAGCACGGCCACGTGCGTGACTGCCTCGGCCCCGGCGTAGAGCGGCTCGCGTTCACGGACGAAGGCCAGCGTCTTGCCCAGTTCGGACATGATGGCCGGCTCGACGTTGAAGCGGTGCGTCATCTGGAACCCGATCCACGTCAGGCCACCGCGAGCCAGCACCGGCGCAACCTCCTGCTGCATCGCCACCGCGGGTTTGCTGCCCCAGTCGCCCCACCACTGGAGGAACGCCGAGTTCATCACGTCGAACGGCCGTCCCAGTGTGGACCAGTAGCTGGCAAAGTACGAGCCGTTCTGCACCTGGTCATCCGGCATGATGTCGGCCACCAGCGCACCGATGCCCTCCGGCACGACCTCGGGATTGCGCGGCGCGTAGGCCCAGTTGATCGAGACGACTACCTCCGGCCGGTGCGCGTGGATGGTGTCGCAGATGCGCTGGCGAACCTCGCGAAATGCGGCCATGTACCACGCACCGTACTCGCGCCAGAGCGGGTCCTTTGCAGCCTCCGGCGGCAATGTGCGTGAGCCGGCAGGCAGGACCGGAATTTCCTTGCCGCCGCTGGCCTCCGCAAAGCGCCGCCGGCAGTGCTCGCAGTAACACGGCGCGTGCGCGTAGGTCCCGTCGAAGAACATCGAGTCGACATCGTAGTGCGTCACGATCTCCGCGACGTGCGGCAGCATCCACTCCTCGAGCAGCGGGCTGAGCAGGCAGCAGTCGGTGCCGGTCGCGCCAGCTGGCTTGCCGTCCGGCCCCCGGCGCAGCCAGTCGGGGTGGTCCCGCGCGACCGGCTCGCTGTTGAAGGTGTGGTAGTAGCCGATCGCCTTCAGCCCGCGGCGGTGCAGCGCGGTGATCTGTGCCTCCAGCATGTCGAGCCCTGCGGGGAGCTGCGGATGTACGTAGCGGATGGCGCCCTTCTGGTAGAACGACCAGCCGAAGCCGCACTTCGTGAAGACGGAGACGGCCTGCGCGTTGGCCTGGACGAGCCGGTCCGCCCACGCCTCGGCGTCGAAGTCCGCAGCCAGGCCGGCCGCGCTGCTATGGCTGTGGAAGTCGAAGAAGAGCTTCCGATAACTGGTGGAATACCATGATGCGGACATCGTTCCTCCGGGGAAGAGCCCCAATAAGCTGTCTGAAAAGAGGAGTCCGCATTCTCAAATGCGGGCGGACACGCCAGCGAGGGGCCGTTCCGCGTCTGAGGACGCTCCACTCCACATCTTTTCGGACAATTTCTACATCTTGATGGCGCCTGATGTCAGCCCCCGAATGAACGAGCGGCTGGTAAAGGCGAACATGAGCAGGATCGGCAGGCCGACGATAACATACCCCGCGTAGACGGCCCCTGGGTCGCGCTCGGTGATGAGCGTGTTGAGCCGCAGGATGGCGAGGACGGCCGGGTAGCGTTCGGGCCGGGAGAGGACCATGATCGGCCAGATGAACTCGTTCCACACGTTCAGGATCTGCAGCACAATGAGCGTGGACAGGATGGGCATGGAGAGGGGCAGCGCGATTTTCGTCAACATGCTCATCTCGCTCGCGCCATCGATCCGCCCTGCCTCGAACAACTCCGCCGGCAGCGAACTGAAGTAAGTCCGCAGGACGATGATCTGGAAGGCCTGCGCGCCCGCTGCGCCGGGCAGCCAGATGCCCCAGTAGGTGTTGTTCAGGCTCAGCTTGACAGTCACGACGAACGACGTGATGAGCGTCAGGATGCCGGGGATCATGAGCAGGGCGAGGATTGCCAGGAAGAAGAACTGGCGGCCGGGGAAGGGATAGCGTGCCATCGCGTACGCGGTCAGGGTGCTGAACACGATGCTGATGCTGACGGTCCCGATCACAAAGACCACGCTGTTCAGCAGATAGGGGCTGACGACGTTGAACGCCTTGGTATAGTTCTGGAAATACAGCGGCCACGCGGGCAGCCACATAGCGTCGGCCATCTGCTGCATGCTCTTGAATGACAGCTCGAGCAGCATGATCACCGGGAAGAACGTGATGAGGCCCAGGATGCCGAGGACAATGGTGATGCCCAGATCGCCGGTGAAGCGAAAGCGCCGCCTCCGGTAGGGGGCGTCTGGGTCCGTGCCGGGCATGCGTTTGGCTGATACAGTCATGATTGGCTCCACCCTCTGTATGCGGCTTGCTGTGTCAACTGGCCGGATATTCGACGCTGGAACGCACCGCCGAATTGTTAATCAGCGTGAGCGCAAAGATAACGACGAACAGCACGACGCCGATGGCGCTGGCGACACCGTAGCGCCCCTCCAGTAGCGCGGCTTTGTACATTTCCCAGGCCGGCACGGTCGTGGCGTTATTGGGGCCGCCGCGCGTCACCAGTAGCTGCCAGCCGAACCCCTGCAGCGAGCCGATGATGTTGAGGATCAGAATGAGCCGGAGCTGCGGGATAATCAGCGGGAGTTCCATCGCGAAGAACCGGCGGATTGAGCTGGCGCCATCGACGATAGCCGCTTCGATGATTTCGGTCGGGATTGCCAGCAGGCCGGCCAGGTAGATGAGCAACCCCACCCCATCGATCCATGGGAATCCGAGGAACATGAGCGAGGGGATCGCGGTCTTCGGGCTGTTGAGGAAGGCGAGGGGTTTCATCCCGAGTGCGATCAAGATGTCATTGAACAGGCCGACATTCGGGTCATAGAGCTGCCGCCAGACGAGGATGCCGACGGTGGTTGGCACGACGATGGGCAGGACGTAGACCAACCGGAAGAAATAGGCCCGGCTCTCGCTCTTCAGTCGGTACACCAGCGCGGCGCCGATGAGCGGGAAGACCAGCGCCCGGATGACCGACCACACGCTCAGGATGGCCATGTTGCCGAAGGCCTGGCGGAAGATGACCGGCGAGGAGAAGATTTCCCGGAAGTTCTGCAGCCCTACCCATTGCTCAGGCCGGAAACCATCCCAGATGGTAAAGCTGTGATAGATGGCCGATATGGCCGGGAAATACGAGAAAGTTCCCAGGAGCAGGAACGTGCCCAGGAGCATGGGATAGCAGAACCAGTACTTCTTGATGAGCCGGATGGTTTCTGGCAGCCCCTTGAGTTTTTGCGGGACAGGGGCGGAGGTCGTCGAGGTCGTCATGCCTGATCTCCTTCAAACGCCAGCCGCAGGTAGAGACGTTGTGCCGGAGCCGTCCGGCCCGGCGGAACGTCTCTACCTGCCCGTCAGACGACTGTCAGTGGAGCTAAATCTTCCAGTCCGGGTTGCTTTCCAGCACGCGGTCGACGACGCTCTTCCACGACGTCTGCGCGGCTTCCAGGAACTCGGCATCGCTCATGTTCGATGGCAAGTACTGCTGCCAGAGCTTGTATTCTTCTTCCATGCCGAACGCTGCATCGAGCGTGCCCCAGCTCTGATACGGGGTCGCCCGGTCGTACGGCTCCATGAAGGGCGCGAGTTCGGGGATGCCCTGCGCGCCGTTGGTGAGCGGCACGAGGCCGGTTTCCTGGCAGATCTTCGTGACGTTCTCGGGCTGGCTGGAATACATCAGCCAGTCCATGATCACGGGGATCTTGGCCGGCTCTTTCTGGGCCAGGTAGCCGGGAACGTGATACTGCATGGCGCCCCATGCACCCTGGATGCGGATGATCTTGCTCTGTGCCTTCGGATAGATCTCCGGGCCGATGACCGGGAAGTGGTTCCAGCCGAACTCGAAGGGCGGCGGCGAGGCCTTGAACTCGCTGGTCGCCCAGTTGCCCTCGAAGTACTGCGCAACTCGGCCCTGCCGGAACAACTGGCGGTAGTCGAGCTGGCCTTCATAGCCGACGGGGAAGTACTTCGACATGTCCTTCATCAGGTGCGCCATCGCGAGGTAAGCATCCCAATCCAGGGCATCGCCCTTCTGGGCATGCTCGGCCAGTTCTTTCGCGGTGATGACCTTGTTGCCGTCATCATCCCACTTCCAGACGTCGTCCCAGATGAGCTGCGTGTACGACTGGCCCTCGAACCAATGCGGGAAGCAGCAGGTATTGGTAGAGAGGTCCGCTCCGAAGCCGATGTAGCCCTTGTCTGCCAGCTTCTGGAGCGCATCCATGTGCTCGGTCCAGGTCTTCGGCGGCGTCGCAATGCCGGCATCGGCGAAGGCGTTCTTGTTGTAGACGGTCATCACGCCCGCACCGTCCATGTTGACGCCGTACAGCTTGCCATCAGGCCCGGTCTGCGAGATGATCGAGACCTCCTGGAACTGGTCGCGCCACTTCTCGTTGCCGGCGACGTAGGGGTTGGCCTGGTTCATGTATTCGTCGAAGGCGAGCGCCCAACCCTTGTTGATGTGGGGCCAGAGGTTCTCGGAGTTGGCCCAGTAGATATCGGGCGCGTCCTGCGCGGTCATGCGGGCCAGCAGCCACTCGCCTGTCTGCGAGCCGGCGGGGAAGCGATACCATTCGATCTCGACGTCCGGATGGTCCGCCATGTATTGATCGGCGATCTCCTGATAGGCAACGCGGCGGGTCTGACCTTCCTCAAGCTGGGTGTTGGGGTCGGTCGGCTCTGCGCCTTGAGCCCAGTGCAGGATCCTCATCTTGCCCGCCGCGGGCGGCGCGGCTGCAGGGGCCGTTTCGGCCTGTCCTGCTGCGGGCTCCTGCCCTGCAGGTGCCGGTTGCGTTGGTGTGGGTGCACATGCCGCCAGTACTGCGCCTGTGGATGCGAGGCCCATGGCCTTCAACATCTCGCGCCGGCTGAGTTTGCGGATCGTCATTGTCCTACCTCCTGGTACATGGGCGAATGTGAAAGTACATCTGGCAAAGGGCGTCGTGAGGAAACTCGGTACGGAATTCTCGGATGAAGAGCACCTCCTTGTATCGCGCGCCTGCCAGAAACCGGCAGGGCCGCAATTCACGGGTGGCAGGTGACAGGAGCAGAGAGTACCTGCGGGACACGTCCGGGTTCTGGCTACCCGGTCCCCCGGCGGACCACAGTCACAATATAACATGGATGGACTGCCAGATACAAACGCGCGATCTCGGCCTTCGTACCGACCTGGTCGTAGAGCCAGCCAGAGTCGAACCGGAGGCGGATTACTGACATCCCGACCTTTCAATGTCACTATAGATTGTAAACGCAAAAAGGAGGGTAATCCATGGAGAACTTGACCCTGGATCAGCTCAAACTGCTGGCGCAGCAAACCCAAAGCCCCAGCATCTCGATCTTTCTGCCCACACACCGTGCCGGTCAGGATACTCAGCAAGACCCTATACGCTTCAAGAATCTGCTGCGGGATACGGAACGGCAACTTCTCGATAACGGAATGAAACCCCGCGAAGTCAGCGCCCTGCTCGAACCCGGTCAGGCATTGTTGGAGAATCCGGAATTCTGGCAGCACCAAAGCGATGGACTGGCCGTCTACATCGCTGCAGACGATTTCCACACCTATCGGCTGCCCTTTCGTGTTGAAGAGCTGCTCGTCATTGCGCGCTCCTATTACGTGAAGCCCATCATGCCGCTATTCACGAACAATGGACACTATTTCATCCTCGCAATATCGCAGAACGAGGTTCGTCTGTTTGAAGGGACGCGGCATACCGTCGGTCAGCTCGAGCTGCCAGAGAAGACACCCGCAAGTCTCGACGAAGCGCTCAAGTTTGATGACCC
>CAZTMA010000127.1:0-16096 GCA_964614645.1 uncultured Anaerolineales bacterium | reverse complement strand
TAGAATCGGGCACATGAGCAACCTCCACCCTCAACCCAACATCCTGTTCATCCTCACCGACGACCAGGGCGCCTGGGCGCTCGGCGCGGCGGGCAACCGCGAGATTCGCACGCCCAACCTGGACCGGCTGGCTGCGTCGGGCACGCGCTGCGAGAACTTCTTCTGCGCCTCGCCCGTCTGCTCGCCCGCGCGCGCGTCCATCCTGACGGGCCGCATCCCCTCGCAGCACGGCGTCCACGACTGGCTGCGCGCGGGGAACTATGTCGCGGAAGGGCCGCTGATCGAGTACCTGCAGGGCCAGCCGGGCTACACCGACTTCCTGGCCGCGATCGGCTACACCTGCGGGCTGAGCGGCAAGTGGCACCTCGGCGACGCGCATCACCCGCAGAAGGGGTTCAGCTATTGGGCCGTCCACGCAACCGGCGGCGGGCCGTATTACGGTGCGCCCATGCTCCGCCAGGGGGCGCCTGAGGGCGAGCTTTACGCCGAGCCGCGCTACGTGACGGACGTCATCACGGACAACGCGCTGGCTTTTCTCGAGGCGCAGGCCGGCGCAGACCGGCCGTTCTACCTCGGCGTCCACTACACCGCGCCGCACAGCCCGTGGGACGAGGCCAACCACCCCACGGACCTGTACGAGAGCTACCGTCGCGACTGCGCGTTCGAGTCGGTCCCGCACCTGCCGATGCATCCCTGGCAAGTCAACAGCGCACCCCTCGGCCACGATGACGCAGGCCGCCGCGACGTGCTCAGCGGCTACTTCAGCGCGGTCACCGCGATGGATGCCAACGTGGGCCGCCTGCTGGACTGGCTGGAGGCGTACGGCCTCCGCGAGAATACGCTGGTCGTCTTCACGGGCGACAACGGCATGAACATGGGCCATCACGGGCTGTACGGCAAGGGCAACGCCTCCTTCCCGCTCAACATGTACGATACGTCGGTCAAGGTGCCCATGCTCCTGTCGCAGCCCGGCGCGGTCGCGCAAGGCGTTGTCAACTACGACCTGCTGAGCCACTACGACCTGCTGCCGACCCTGCTCGCCCGTGTCGGGCTGGCAGACGCAGTGCCCGCCGGGCTGCCCGGTCGCAGCTTCGCGCATCTGCTCACCGGCAGCACCGCCCCGACTCCGCACGACCTCGTGGTCAGCGTCTACGACGAGTACGGGCCGGTGCGCATGGTGCGCACGGAAGAGTGGAAGTACGTCCACCGCTATCCTTACGGCCCGCAAGAGCTGTACAACGTGGTCGAGGACCCGGACGAGGTACACAACCTTGTTGACGAGCCCGCCCAACAAGGGCGCATCCGGGAGCTGAAGGGCGAGCTGGACGACTGGTTCTTCCACCACGTGGACCCGCGGGTGGACGGCGTGCGCGAGCCGGTCACGGGCAAGGGCCAGCTCGGCCTGGGCGGTCCCGCGGCCCGAGGCGCCAAGGTCTTCGCGGACGACTGGCACTACCTCCGCGACGCATCGGGTCCCCGGACGTAAGGCCACAGAGGACACGGAGAAGCCATCTCTGCTCCCTCGGTGGTCTCTGTGGCTAACGAACTTGGCTTTGCGCGCCCGCCCAAAGCGGTGTATGCTGCAACCGCCTCGAAAACGTTTTTCCAGTGCCTCACGGCAGCACATCAGTCCTTAAGAACACAGGAGCATGTAATGACGCAAGCCATCCCTCGCCCTGAACACCCTCGCCCGCAGTTCGTGCGCGAGGCGTGGGTCAACCTCAACGGCCCCTGGACCTACACCCTCGATCCGGGCAAATCCGGCATGGAGCGCGGCTTCCAGTCCAGCACCGGCTTCGACGGGGAAATCATCGTCCCCTTCTGCCCCGAGAGCCGGCTGTCCGGCGTTGGCCACACCGACTTCATCGAGTGCATGTGGTACCAGCGTGCGCTACCGATCCCCGTGGCGTGGCAGGGCCAGCGCATCCTGCTGCACTTCGGCGGCGTGGACTACGAGTGCGAGGCCTTCATCGACGGTCACAGCGTAGCACGTCACTACGGCGGCACCGTCTCGTTCACCTTCGACATTACCGCTTATGTCGAGCCGGGGCGCACCCACAACCTCGTCCTCTACGTCCACGATGACACGCGGCATAGCCACCAGCCGGGCGGCAAGCAGTCCATGCGCTATGCGTCGCACAACTGCCATTACACCCGCACGACCGGCATCTGGCAGACCGTGTGGCTCGAAGCTGTGCATCCTAACGGCCTGCAGTCGGTGCAGGTGGTGCCCGACCTCGACGGCGAGCGCTTTATCGTCACCCCCACCTTTTTTGCACAGCGACGGGGCCTGAGCTTCCGGGCGCGCGTCGCGCACGGAGATGAAGTGGTCGGCCAGAAGACGGTGACTGCAGCGAGCGGCGTGCCGTGCGTGCTGGAGCTGGCGGGGATCGGGCTGCGGCCGTGGTCGCCGGAGGACCCGTTCCTGTACGACCTGACGTTTGAGGTCATCGACGAGTCGGGCGAGACGCTGGACTACGTCGCGAGCTACGCCGGGCTGCGCAAGGTCCACATCGAGGGCAGCCAGGTCTATCTCAACAACGAGCCCATCTATCTGCGCCTCGTGCTCGACCAGGGCTTCTACCCCGACGGCATTTGGACCGCGCCCGGCGACGCCGCGCTCCGCCGCGACATCGAGCTGTCGATGGCCGCCGGGTTTAACGGCGCGCGGCTGCACCAGAAGGTGTTCGAGGAACGATTCCACTACTGGGCCGACCGGCTGGGCTATCTCACGTGGGGCGAGTCGTCCTCGTGGGGGCTGGATGTCAAGGAGCCGGTCAGCGCGCGCAACTTCCTGGGCGAGTGGCGCGAGATCGTAATGCGCGACCGCAACCACCCGTCGATCATCGCGTGGACGCCCTTCAACGAGACGTGGGACACCGGCGACCGCCGCCAGCACAACCGGCTGCACATCGACGCGTACGAGCTGTGCCGCAGCCTCGATCCCACGCGGCCGGTCAACGACGCCAGCGGCTACAGCCATGCGCGCACCGACCTGTGGACGGTCCACACCTACGAGCAGGACCCGGCGAAGCTGGCGACTCAGCTCGCGCTGGCCGACGGCAAGCCGTGGCGCAACTACCCCGACCGCGAGCCCGAGTACGAGGGCCAGCCGTACATCGTGGACGAGTTCGGCGGCATCAAGTGGATCCCGCCGGATCGCCGCCCCTTTGCGGACAACTCATGGGGCTATGGCCAGGGCCCGCGCAGCCTCGACGAGTTCTACACGCGGCTCGAAGGGATGCTGGCCGCGCTGCGCTCGCACCCGCACATCACAGGCTTCTGCTACACCCAGCTCACCGACGTCGAGCAGGAGCAGAACGGCGTCTACAACTACGACCGGACCGAGAAGTTCGACATGGCCCGGATCGCGCGCATCTTTCGGACGTAGAATGGGACACAGATTGAACTGATTTGACTGATTTTGCTGATTCTTTTTGATAATCAGTTTAATCAGTCAAATCAGCGTCATCAGCGTTCTATTCATCCTTCAATCCGGAGCCGTCATGCCCCCGAACATTCTCTTCATCTTCACGGACCAGCAGCGCGCGGACACGCTGGGCACGGTCAACCCTGTCATCCGCACGCCTGTGCTCGACCGGCTCTGCGCGGAGGGCACGCACTTCACGGAGGCGCACACGCCGGTCCCCGTCTGCGTGCCTGCGCGCTGCTCGCTCATCTTCGGCCAGTACGCGACGCGCACCGGCTGCTACGAGAACAACTATGCCATGCCGGAGGTCACGCCGGAGCGCCCTACGTTCATGTCCGCGCTGGCCGCGGCCGGCTATGAGACGCACGGTGTCGGCAAGATGCACTTCACGCCCGACCCGGCCGCGCCGCGCGGGTTCACCTCCCGCGTCATCAGCGAGGAGCTGGCCGGCCCGCCGCTCGACCAGTTCCAGTCCTGGCTGATCGAGCAGGGCTTCCACGATGTGACCGAGCCGCAGGGCGTGCGCGGGGAGATGTACTACGTCCCCCAGCGGTCGGCCCTGCCCGCACGCGCGCACAATTCGCATTGGGTCGCGGACCGCAGCATCGAGTACCTGCGCGCGCGTGACCGGTCGCAGCCGTTCCTCCTCTGGAGCAGCTTTATCGCGCCCCACCCGCCCTTCTCGCCTCCCGCGCCCTGGCACAAGCTGTATCGCGGCCCGGCAATGCCGCTGCCTAAGCGCCCGCCGGACGCGCACAACCTCTGGACCTTCATCAATCGGGTGCAGAATCGCTATAAGTACCGCGATGCGGGTATCGATGACCGGCTGGTACAGATGATGAAGGCGTACTACTACGCGCAGGTGTCGTTCATCGACTACAACGTCGGGCGCATCCTGGCCGAGCTGGAGGCGCAGGGCGAGCTGGACAACACGCTCATCCTGTGGGCATCCGACCACGGCGAGTTCCTGGGCGACTACGACTGTTTCGGCAAGCGCAGCTTCCTCAGGTCCGCGGCGAACGTGCCGCTGGTCGTGCGCTATCCCGATCGCTTCGGCATGGGCGAGCGCGTGGCCGCGCCTGCGTCGCTGGTCGATGTCATGCCCACGTTCCTGGCCGCGGCCGGAGTCGATGCGGGCGGGCTCGCGCTGGACGGCATGGACCTGGCCGCGCTGTCCGGTCAGCCGCAGGCGCGGCCCGCGGTGTTCGGCCACTACCAGTCCGGCCCCGCGGACGCGTACAACCGCGCCTGCTACATGGCGCTGACGGAGCGGTGGAAGTACATCTACTCCGCGGCCGAGAATCGCGAGTTCCTGTTCGACCTGCGCGTGGACCCCGAGGAAACGCGCAACCGGGCGGAGACCGTCGGCTATCTCGAACACACGGCTGCCATGCGCCGGCTGATGGTCGGGCAGGTGCGGTCGGCCGGCTGCGGGCAGGTGCTCGACGGCGAGGGCTGGCGGGTCTATCCGCCGCCCGCGTTCCACGCCGACCCGGACGGCGGGCTGCTGTTCCAGGACCCCGCCTGGGCCGCGGACCAGTTCCGCATCCCTGGCTACACCGACGACCGGCCTGCGCCCGCCCTGAACGTGCAGTTGTAGCCATCTCACCGGGTTCGTAGTAGGCGCTTCAGCGCCATGCGTGCAATGGCGCTGAAGCGCCTACTACAAACTACAGGAGGTCGTGCGGCCCATGCCCACGCGCAACGATTACCTCAACTACATCCGCGCCGCCTATGCGCGGGAACACGGCCAGCTTGACGCCGAGATCGCGCGCTGGCAGGAGCAGTTCCGCGCCAGCGCCGCGCTGAACGCGCTGTTCGGCTACTCGCCCCCGCGCTGGCCGCTGCACATGGCCGCGGTCGCCGCCTTCCTCTACGAGCAGACCGGCGACGCGGCCTACGCAGACGAGGCCGCAGATCTCCTGCTGCGTTTCCCCGGGTGGACGGCGCTGCTGCCGCCCGAGGTCGCGGCCGCGCGGCCGGAGTATGCGGACGGCGTGCCGCCGCTCGATACGACGTTCGACCCGCTGGTCTATGGCGCGGCCTGTGCCCGCATCCGCCCGGCGCTGGCCCCCGTGACCTATGCGCGGCTGGCAGACATCGCCGCGGACAGCCTTCGCCCCATCTGGCGCTTCCCCGAGTGGGGCGGGCACAACCGCGCGCTGCTCCGCGCGGCGAGCCTGGCCGTGTGTGCATCCGCGTTCCCCGGGCATGCGGAGGCGGCCGCGTGGGCGAACATGGCGGACGAGCTGGCCGAGGAAAGCTGGGGCCGCTGGAGCATCGAGGATGCGGTGATGTACCAGTCGCACTGGCTGCGCGCGCTGGTGCAGTATGCCGAGGCACGCGGGCAGGGGGCCGCGCTCGCGGACTTCGTGCAGCCGCGCCTCACCCTGCGTGCGGCCAGCCAGCTCTTGTCGCCGCTCGGCATCCTGCCCGACATCGGCGACAGCCACTGGCAGGTCCACGGCCGCTGGGAGTGGCTGGCCTGCCTGGAGTGGGGCTCCGCGACCTACCGCGACCCGCTGATGAAGTGGGCCGCCGGCCGGCTGTGGGATACGCCCGGCGCAGGGTCGCCTGACGCTGCACCCGACCTCTACGGCGCGCAGGCGCTCCTGCTGGCCTGGCGCTGGTGCGATGACAGCGTGGAGCCCGCCGTGCCCGCAGGCCAGGCCCACGACGCGCTGGACGATCTCGTCGCCAAGAAGGTCGTCTTCCGCACCGGCTGGGACGAGGCCGCGACCTATGCGTGCCTCAACTATCGCGATGAGGGCGCCTACGGCCGCGTCGCGCGCGACTACCTGCGCACGACCCTCGCCATCTCCGCCGAGAAGATGCACCACGGCCACGCGGACGAGGGCGGCATCTCGCTCCTGATCCACGACGGCGCCGTGCTCCTCAGCGAGAGCGGTTACCGCGAGTCGCCGCCAGACGGCATGTACCGCGCCGATTACTACCACAACCGGCTGATCTGGCGGACCGGCAGCCTGCCCGCGGATGCGGATGGCACCGCGCTGCGTGACCGCGGCCACTACTGGCCGGTCACGACCGAGCGGCTCTACCTCACGCGACTGGGCGACACCGAGATCGCACGCATCCGGGTGACCGACCCCGCGGCCGGCGTGCAGTGGGACCGGTCGGTCTTCTTCCTGCCGGACCTCCCGTGCTGGGTCGTCATCGACGCGGCGCTGGCCTTGCATGATGCCGAGCGCACCTTCGGCCTGCTTTGGTGGACGACCGACGTGCTGGAACGCGGTCCCGGCTGGGCCGACACGCATGTCGCGAGCATCCAGGGGTGGCAGAACGCAAAGAACGCCGCGCTGCGCATCCACACGCCGGACATCCCCGGCCAGGCGCTGAACCGCACCGAGGCACGCGACCGCCGCGCGTTCCATGACGAAACGCTCCTGTCATCCCTCTATGCCGGCGTGCAGGCCGCGGGCCAGTTCACCAATTTCGTGACCGTGCTCTGGCCGCACGCGTATGCGCTGCCGGAAGGCGCAACCGCGCCGTCCGTCGAGGTCGTGCCGTCTGAGCCTGCGGGTCGCGGGCTGGCCGTCCGGCTGGGCTGGCAGGGCACGACTCGGCTGCTGGCCGCGGCCAACGACCTGAGTGCAGGGCGGCTGGACGCGGATGTGCGCCCGCGCTATGCCTTCGAGCAGGGCCGGGCGGCTTACGGCCCGCTGGTCACCGATGCCGCGTTCGCCGTGGTGGACGAGGGAGCGGGATGGGCCGGCTTCATCAACGGCACGCGGCTGGACCATGCCGGCGCGCCGCTGTACGCGGGCCTGCCACACGCGATGTTCCAGGAGGACCACACCGACCGCCCCGGCGTGCCTGCGCGCTTCCGCTGGACGGGACCGCTGTCCAAAGGCTCGTAGTAGGCGCTTTAGTGCCAGGGGTGCTGAAGCACCCACTACAAACCGAGGCAGTAGGTTGGTTCGTAGTAGGCACTTCAGTGCCAGGGCGCTCAAGCGCCCACTACAAACGGAGGCTGGACATGACCCAAGAACTTGCCATCCACGGCGGGTCGCCGGTACGCACCGCGCCGTTCACGTCTTGGCCCGTCTTCGACGCGTCCGAGGAAGAGGCCGTGCTCGCAGCGCTGCGGAGCGGCCACTGGGGCCGGCTGGACGGCGACCGGGTGACCGCGTTCGAGGCGGCCTTCGCGGCTTACCAGGGCGCGGCTCACGCCATCGCAGTCACCAATGGCACGGTCGCGCTCCGGCTCGCGCTGCTGGCCGCGGGCATCGAGGCGGGCGATGAGGTCATCGTCCCGCCTTACACCTTCCTGGCGACCGCATCCGCAGTCGTCGAGGCGAACGGCACGCCCATCTTCGCGGACATCGAGCCGGACACCTACAACCTGGACCCGGCCGCGTTCGAGGCCGCGATCACCCCGCGCACGCGCGCCGTCATCCCCGTTCACTTCGCGGGCCAGGCCGCGGACATGGACCGCATCCGCGCGCTCGCCGCGCAGCACGGCATCGTCGTCATCGAGGATGCCGCGCACGCGCATGGCGCGGAGTATCGCGGGCAGCGGCTCGGCAGCCTGGGCGACATGGGCTGCTTCTCCTTCCAGTCCTCGAAGAATCTGACGAGTGGGGAGGGCGGCGCCATCACGACGAACTCGGAACATTACGCGATGCTCGCCCGGTCGTTCCACAACTGTGGGCGGCTGCCCGAGGGCGCGTGGTACGAGCACCACATCATCGGTGGCAACAACCGCATGACCGACTTGCAGGGCGCGCTGCTGCTGGCCCAGATGGAACGGCTGGAACGGCAGACTCGCACGCGCGACGCCAACGGCCGCTACCTCAACGCGCGGCTGGCCGCCATCCCCGGCATCCGCCCGATGGCGCGCGGCCGCGGTGAGACGCGGCACTCGTATCACCTGTACATGTTCCGCTACGACCCGGCGGCGTTCGACGGCGTGCCGCGCGACCGCTTCCTGGCCGCGCTCCAGGCCGAGGGCATCCCGTGCAGCGGTGGGTACAAGGTGGGACTCTACCGCCAACCGCTCTTCGCGCAGCGCAACTTCGGCCCCTACCAGGGCTACCGCCTCGCTCGGCCCGACCTGCACTACGACCCGGCGGACTACCCGGTGTGCGAGCAGGCGTGCAGCGAGGCTGTGTGGCTCTCCCAGCAGACGCTGCTCGGCACGCAGACCGACATGGACGACATCGTCGCCGCCGTGCAGAAGGTGTATGAACACCGACAGGAACTCGTCAGCGAGGTAGGCTAACCGCAAAGACGCGAAGTACGCGAAGACGACACGAAAGAATGTATTTATGTAAATCTTTGCGCTCTTTGCGTCTTCGCGGTTCAGATTCAACGGAGGGCACTCATGAAATGCGGTGCGAGCCGGGTGGTGATTACGCCGCCGGTCGGGGTAGACCTGGCCGGGTTTGCCGCACGGCAGGGACCGTCGGTCGGGCTGTATGACGACCTGTACGCGCGGGCGCTCTATCTCGCCACAGGCGATGAACGCCTGCTGTGGCTGCACGCGGACCTCATCGGCTTCTCGCGCGAGCTGACCGCCGAGGTGCGCGAACAACTCGCAGCCGAGTTCGGGCTGGCCCCGCGCCAGGTGCTCCTCAGCGCGACCCACACCCACTCCGGCCCGGCCACCGTGTTCCTCCGCTGGTGCGGCGACATGGACAGGGGCTACATGGCCGCCCTCCCCGGACATCTCCTCCAGGCGGCGCGTGAGGCCATCGCCGCGGCGGAGGACGTGGCGCTGCGCGTGGGCGAGGGCCGCTGCACGCTCGGCCAGGACCGGCGGCCGCCCGGCCCGTGGAGCCATGCGGACTCTGCGCTGCCGGTTGTGGGCTTCCAACGCGGCGACGGCAGCTACGCGGCGCTGTTGGCGAACTACGCCATGCACAACGTCGCACTGTCGTCCGAGAACCGGCATATCTCCGGGGATATGTCCGGGGTCGCGGCGCGCCACGTCGAGGCGCACCTCCCCGGCCAACCGGTCTGCCTGTTCACGCAGGGCGGCTGCGGCAACGTCAACCCCCCGGCCCAGACGCCGCACGCCGCGGTCATGCGGCAGCTCGGCGCGCGGCTCGGCAGCCTGGCGTCCTACGCGCTCCAGGCACAGGCCGCGACCTTCGAGACCGCGGACTTGACAAGCGCGCTGGTGACGCTCGACCTCCCGCTCGACGTTCTGACCGCCGCGGAGGTGGAGGGTGAGTACGTGCGGGAGATGGCTGCGCTCGACCCCGCCTCGACGTTCTATGACCATGCGTCCCGCGCCTACGCCCACTGGCGGCAGGAGACGCTCGCGCTGCTCGCAGAGGGGTCTGCGCTCACCACGATCCCGGTGGACGTGCAGGTCGTGCGCATCGGTCCGGTCGCATTCGTCGCAGTCAGCGCGGAGGTTTTCTCCCGCCTGGCCGTGGAACTGCGCGCGGCCGCCGGCCCCCGCGTGTACGTCGTCGGCTATGCCAACGGCGACATCGGCTACCTGCCCCCGGCGGAAATCTACGCCGAGGGCGGCTACGAAGTGGACAACGCCTATAAGTTCTACGGGCACTTCATGGTCGCTGCCGGCGGTTTCGAGCGGGTGCGCGAGCGCGCCATCGCCATGCTCGGGATGGGATAGAGACCAAGTTTCTCACGCAAAGTACGCGAAGATTTGATGCTCAATACCTTTGCGCTCTTTGCGACTTTGCGTGAGCTATCAATCGCAGAGACCCGGTTTCTGGCAGAAACCGGGTCTCTAGCGTTTTCCTACACTTGACAGCTCCCCCCGTTTATACTATCCTGTATGTGACAGGTTGGCTGACCTGTCAACATGCATCTCCGCAATCCCCTGGAGGGCGATCATGGCCGATCCGCTCCGCTATATCATCGTCGGCACAGGGGGGTTCGGCGCCTACTGGTGCCGCTTATTCCTCCCCCGATTAACCGAGCTGGGCAAGGCCCGGCCCGTCGCCGCAGTTGACCTGGCTGCCGACGCCCTGCTCAACGCGCAACAACACCTCGGCCTGCACGCTGATCGCTGCTACGCCGACCTGAACCGCGCGCTGGACGAGAACCCCGCCGACTTCATCATCGTCGTGGTCCCGCCCGCGTACCACGAAGGCGTCGTGGATGCGGCCCTGGCCCATGACCTGCACATCCTCTCGGAGAAGCCCATCGCAGACACCATGGAGGGCTGTGCGCGCATCTACCACAAGGTGCACGCGGCGGGCAAGAAGATGGCCGTCACCATGAGCCACCGGTTCGACCAGGACAAGCAGTCGCTCGAGGCCGCGATCAAGAGCGGCCGGTATGGGCGGCTCAACTACGTGGTGCACCGCTTCACGCACAACTGCCGCAAGTTTGGCTCCTGGGGCGAGTTCCGCCACCGCATCCCCGACCCGCTGCTCGTCGAGGGCACCGTCCACCATTTCGACATCCTGCGCGCGCTGACCGGCGCAGACGGGCAGACGGTCTACGCGACCACCTGGAATCCACCCTGGGGGGAGTACGCGGGCGACAGCACCGCGCTCATCAACCTGACCATGACCAACGGCGTGCCCTGCGCGTACGAGGGCGCGAAGGCCAATGCCACCACGATGAACGGATGGGGCAACGACTACCTGCGCGCCGAGTGCGAGGACGGCACGCTCGAGCTGGACCGGCGGCAGTTGCGCGTGCTGCGCACCGGGCCGGACGGCGCGCCGGTCGCGGAGCCCCTGCCGCTGCTCGAACAGCCCGCCTGGATGAACGCGTGGCTGGCCGAGCTGTTCTGCGATTGGTTGGCCGGCGGGCCGCCGCCGCCCAACCACCTGGACGACAACATCCAGTGCGCCGCGCTGCTGTTCGCCGCGATCGAGTCGGCGCACACGCACGCGCCCGTCGATGTGCAGGCATATCTGCACAAGCACCTGTGAGTGAATCCGCCAGACACAGGCAAACACGATGATGACCGATTTCAAGCCGGACCGCAGCCAGGCTGAGCCGATCTATCGGCAGGTGGCGGTTTACCTTAAGCAACGCATCACCGAAGGCGCGTATGCCGCAGGCGCGGCGCTGCCCTCGGAGTTCGAGCTGGCCGCCGCGCTCAACGTCAGCCGGCCCACCGTGCGCCACGCGCTCGAGCTGCTCAAGGCCGACAGGCTGGTAGAAGCCGTCGCGGGGAGCGGCACATTTGTCTCCCGCTTCGTGGGACAGCCTCCCCGCACACGGCAGGCGGCCCGCCCGCGCACCGGCAACCTGGCGCTCATCGGGCCGGAGATGCGCGACACGTTCCTGATGCACCTCGTGACCGGGGCCGAGTCCGTCGCGGCGCAGCACGGCTACAACCTGATCCTCGCCAACGCGGGCAACCAGATTCCGGTCGAACAGAAATACCTGCGCGACCTGTGGGACGGGCAGCGCGCCGATGGCTTCATTCTCATGCCCGCGGACGCGGTAGACCTGCACATCGGGCTGCGCGAGCTGTGCGCGGACGAGGCGCCCATCGTGTTCGTGGACCGCTACTTCGAGGCCTGTACGCTGCCATATGTCGTGTCGGACAACGTCCAGTGCGGCTATCTCGCTGCGCAGCACCTCATCCGGCTCGGCCATACGCGCATCGGCTTCGTGACCCGGCCCAACCTCTACGTCTCTTCCGTGGCCCACCGGCTACAGGGCTATCGCCAGGCGCTCGAAGAGGCCGGCATCACGCCGGAACCGGGCCTGGTCTTCCAGGGCCTGCTACCGTTCCTGCGGGAGATCGAGGTGCTCAAGCGCACGACGCCCGATCTCTCCGAGTTCGACAACCGCGCCATACAGGGCTTCCTGGCGCGACCCGACCGCCCCACCGCGCTCATTGCGTGCAATGACCTGATTGCACTCGAGGTGTTCGACGCGTGCCGCGCGCTGGGCCTGCGCATCCCGGCAGACCTGGCGCTCGTCGGGTGCGATGACGATGCAGTCGCCTCGCTCGTCACGCCGCCGCTGACCACCGTCCGCCAGAACCCGTACGCGATCGGTGTCTGTGCCGCGGAGGCCCTGATCCGGCTGCTGGACGGCGAACCCGTCGAGCGCGAACACGTACTGCCCGTCGAGCTGATCGTGCGCGCATCATGCGGTGCGGGCTATGCAGACCCCAGGGAGGTCCATCCCGCGACCGCGGCTATAACCTGAGGAAGGAGGAGAAGCACATCCCGAGTCTGTGACCGCCACAACCAGCCAGCAACGTCGCTCCTAGTTTACATTCGGTTACATCCAAGGAGGGAATGCCATGAAACGCACCATCGGACTGGTGCTTGCGATCCTGATTATCGCCAGCATGCTGGTCTCCTGCGCCACCCCTGCCGCACCGGCAGCGCCGCAGGTTGTGACGCAGATTGTCGAAAAAGAGGTCAAGGTCGTCGAGACGCAGCTCGTCGAGAAAGAGGTCAAGGTCGTTGAGACCCAGGTCGTCGAGAAAGCCGTAGCCCAGGAGCGGACGAAAGTCACCTTCTGGCACATCTTCGGCTCGGGCCCGTCGCGCGACATCTTCGACAACCTCATCTCCGAGTTCAACGTGGCGAACCCGCAGTACATCGTTGAGCCGGTCTACACCGACTTCTGGACCTATGACCAGAAATTCCTGGCCGCAGTGGCCGCCGGCGACCCGCCGGATGTCATCATGGCCGACCAGACCCGCGCCGGCCAGCGGGCCGAGGCGAAGCAGGTCATCGCGCTCGATCCGTACATCGAGGCAGATAGCTTCGATATGTCCGTCTTCTGGGAATACCCGCAGAAGGACGTCCAATGGCAGGGCGAGACCTGGGGCATCCCCTTCGGCCCTGACACCCGTGTGCTGTTCTACAACAAGGATAAGTTCACCGAGGCCGGGCTGGATCCCGACAAGCCGCCGACGACCTGGGATGAGCTGTTCGACTACGCCCAGAAGCTGGACAAAAAGAATGATGCGGGCGAACTGACGCAAGTCGGGTTCAACCCCTTCTGGGGCAACGCCTGGGTCATGCCGTTCGTCTTCAGCAACGGCACCGAGGTCGTGGACGAGGCCGGCAAGGTCAACATCGACACGCCGGAGGTCGTTGAGACCGCGGTCTGGTACAAGCAGTGGGTTGACCACTATGGCAAGGAGAACCTCGACAACTTCGCCAGCAGCTTCGGCTCAGGCGCGCAGGACCCGTTCATCAGCGGCCAGGTCGCGATGATCGTCCAGGTGCAGGACTTCATCGCCAGCCTGCAGGAGTATGCGCCCGATATGAACTGGGGCGCCGCGATGATCCCCTACAATAAGGAACCGGCCTCCTGGGGCGCGGGCTTCGATCTCGAAATCCCGACCGGCGCGAAGAATCCCGATGGCGCGTGGGCCTTCATCAAGTTCATGACGGAGAAGGAAACGCAGCTCAAGTGGGCAGTCGCATCTGGCTGGATGCCGGCGCGCGTGGAAGCGGCCCAGGACCCGCAGCTCTCCAGCATCCCTGGTTGGGACGTGGTATTGGAGAGCATGAAGGTCACCAAGAGCCGCAAGTTCGTACTCGAGGCGCCGACCTGGTACAATCCGCTCATCACGGCCTTCCAGGAGGTCTGGGATGGCGTGAAGACGCCGGAACAGGCCATCGCTGATGCTCAGGCCGCAGTAGACCAGGAAATCGAGAACTTCCTGGCCACGCATTAGCAAGACGGCCTCACCCCATGCCCCTCTCCTGAGAAGCGAAACGATGCTTCTCAGGAGAGGGGGGATTTCTGCACGTCTCCCCGTCTCCGGAAGTGCCGTTTTTTGCACTTCCGGAGAGGGGGTCGGGGGGTGAGGTAGTAACCCTGCTCTATCATAAGGACGATGCGATGTCCGCATTCACCCAACGACTGTTCCGCGGCCACAGCAAAGGATACTGGCGCGAAGCCGCAGTAGGCTACCTGATGGCTGCGCCCTGGATCATCGGCTTCCTGGTCTTTACCGCCGGGCCGATTCTGCTGTCGTTCTATTACAGTTTCACCTCCTTCCAGGTGACGACGCCCCCTCGGTGGCTCGGCCTGACCAACTATCGCATTCTGTTCCTCAACGATCCCAAATTCCTCACGAGCCTGTACAATACGGCCTACTATGCTGTGTTCGTCGTCCCGCTGACCATCACCAGCGGCCTGATCGTGGCGGTGTTGATGAACCAGCGCGTCGCGGGGCGTTCGCTCCTGCGCACGATTTACTACCTTCCTTCTGTTGTCTCCGGCGTGGCCAGCGCCATGCTGTGGCTCTGGATCCTCAATCCCAAATTCGGATTGATCAACATCGCGTTGAGCTGGTTCGGCATTCAGGGGCCGCCGTGGCTGAACAGCGCAGAATGGTCGAAACCTGCCCTCATCATCATGAGTCTGTGGGGCATCGGCGGCACGATGATCATTTACCTGGCAGGGCTCCAGGGCGTGCCGCAATCGCTGCTCGAAGCCGCGGAGATCGACGGTGCGAGCGCATGGCGGCGCTTCCGGCATATCACGCTGCCCATTCTCTCGCCGACCATCCTGTTTACGATGATTACCAGCACCATCGGCTCCTTCCAGGTGTTCACCCAGGCTTACGTCTGGGGCGGAGGCGCAGGCGGCGGCCAGCGTGATTCGCTGCTCTTCTACGTCCTCTACCTCTATCAGCGCGCCTTCAACGAGCTCAAGATGGGCTATGCATCCGCGCTCGCGTGGATCCTTTTCATTATCATCCTGGGGCTGACCATCATTCAGTTCCGCTTTGCGCAGCGCTGGGTCTATTACGAGGGCGGCGACGAAGGGAGAGTTGTGTAAGATGGCAACGTCCGAGATGCAGGCAACTCCCGCCAAGGCCGTGCCCGTCTGGAAGGGACGCAAGTTCCAGGACCGCGCATGGAGCCTTCTCGTCACGATCATCCTCTGGACCGGCGCGCTCTCCTTCCTGATGCCGCTGTTCTGGATGATCAGCACCTCGCTCAAGAGCGACCAGCAGGTCTTCGCCGTGCCGACGGTGTGGGTGCCGATCCCACCCATTTGGGAGAACTATCCCAACGCGCTGACGCGCATCCCGTTCCTGCTGTTCCTGCGCAACTCGCTCATCACCTCCGTCATCCCGGTCATCGGCGCGGTGCTGAGCGCATCGATGGTGGCCTACGCATTTGCACGGCTCCGCTGGCCGGGACGCAACATCTGGTTCCTCATCCTCATCGGCACGATGATGCTGCCCGGCCAGGTGACGATGATCCCGGTCTACGTCGTCTATTCCAAGATCGGCTGGGTCAACACCTTCCTGCCGCTCACGGTGCCCTGGTTCTTCGGCGGCGCATTCTACATCTTCCTGTTGCGCCAGTTCTTCCTGGGCATCCCGAGTGAGCTGAGCGACGCTGCGCTGATCGACGGCTGCTCGCATCCGGGCATCTGGTGGCGCATCATCCTGCCGCTGTCCAAGCCCGCGCTGACCACCGTCGCGATCTTCACCTTCCTGCTGACGTGGAATGACTTCTTTGGCCCGCTGCTCTACCTGCGGAGCGAGCGGCTGTACACCCTCCAGGTAGGCCTGCAGTACTTCCGCGAGCAGTACTCGGTGGAGTGGCAGGAGCTGATGGCCGCCTCGACGGTCGTGCTGCTGCCCGTCCTCATCATCTTCTTCCTCGGCCAGCGCCTGTTCGTCCAGGGCATCACCCTGACCGGCCTGAAGGGATAGCGCGTGCATCCGCACCACACTTAGGAGCCACACCCGTGTCCTCAACTGGAACC
>CAZTMA010000126.1:0-16704 GCA_964614645.1 uncultured Anaerolineales bacterium | reverse complement strand
ACGAAGACAACGTAACGGCCATCGGGCGAAACGCGCCAGTCGCCGTTGGCAACCTTGAACGGAGTTACCGCAGGATCAGTGAGCGGGCGCGCGTCTGCCGTATCAGGTTTCAGTTCCCACAACTCATGGTGGGCAGCATCAGGCCGAAAGGGGATGACCAGGAGGGTCTCGTCGCAGCCGGCGCACGCGCGCCACTGGTATGATCCGAACAGCTCGCGCGGCAGCAGGACCGGCGCGGCGGCATCCTCGCCCGTGCCCACCAGCCACAGGCCATTCCGCGCGGGATCAGGATCGAAGGTCGTGTAGTAGACTACCCACCGGCCCGAGGGCGACAGCAGCGGGCTGCGCAGCCGCTCGGCGCGGGCCAGTTCGCGCAGCGAGCCGTCCGCCAGCGTCAGCGCCCACAGCACCTGCTCGCGGGCATCGGCAGACTCGCGGCCGTTGACGAGCAGGGCATCCTCCCCGATCCAGCCGCTCAACCCGCCCCGGCGCAGCGTGGCGACCTGCGTGGCTTCGCTGCCGTCCACGTTCGCGATCCACACTGCAGTCACCTGCCTGTCGGGCGGCAGGTCGTCGTCGCTGACCGTCCACGCGATGCGCGTTTGGTCGGCGGAGAAGACCACGTCGCGCCCGGCCGCAGGCACCGTCCACCGCTCGCCGTCTGCCAGGCGGACAATCGTGGTGGTGCGCTCGCTGGTCTCGACGCGATACTGCCCCACGGCTTGGCTGTCCTCCACGCGCTCCGACGCGAGGATAGGGGCGGCTTCCGGCTCCGCCACAGACACACCGTAGAGCCCCACCGGCGCATCGGCAGCCGGCTTATCGATGAACAGTACGCGTTCTGCATCAGCCGACCAGAAGGGCTGCACGCAGCAGCCGCCCGTCGTCAACTGCACGAGGATGGGCGCCGGCGTCGGCGTCGCCGTGGGCGTGACACTAGGGGTCGCGGTCGGCGCCGAGGTGTTCGCCGGTGTAACCGTCGCGGTGCTCGTCGGAGCAGGCGTGCTCGTCGGAGCAGGCGTGCGCGTCGATGCGGGCGTTGATGTGGGGGCCTGCGCGACCGCCACGGCCGTCGGAGGCGCAGCCGCGGGCTGAGGGGGCTGTCCGCCGCGGCACGCAGCCAGCAACAGCACCGCAGGCAGAACTAAGAACAGACGAAGTTGACGGCGCATGGTCCTCACCTCGTCCGCGGCCACGGGTTGCGGAATTCGTTGAGCAGCCGTCCGCCGGTCACCGCGGGGGGCTGGTCGTCGAGATGCTGCCACTTCCGCGGGTCATCCAGGTCGCGCTCGAAGCCGCCGCGGAATGCGCCAAGCAGCGCCAGGTTATCCCAATCGGCCTGCATCAGCGGGATCGGGTTGTACTTCCAGGCGCGCCCGGGATAATCGCGGATTTCCAGGTGCAGGTGCGGGCGGCCCCGGCACGTCTCGTCCGGGTCGCCGCTGAGCGCCACGACCTGCCCGGCCTTGACTTCCTGTCCCGGCTGGAGGTCGGGACGCTCCAACAGGTGGCCGTAGAGCGACGCGTACTCGAGCTGCGGGTGGTCGATGATCAGGTTGTGCGGTGCGGAACCGTAAGCCATGGCGTCGACCAGCGCCACCACGCCGTCGGCAATGGCCACAATCTCCGTGCCGCACGGCGCCGACAGGTCGATGCCGAAGTGGATGCCTTGGCTGAAGCGGTAGGTGGTCGCGCGGTTGAAGTAGGCGCCGACCGTGTTGCCGTAGGTCTGGCCGAGCAGCCAGGTGTCCGGGCCGGGCGGCTCACGGAAGGGCAGGATGAAGGGCCGGTTCGCAGGTGGCTCCACTTGCACGGGCGGCTGCGCGTGGGCAGGCGACGCCGGCGCTGCGGACAACAGCAGCACAACGCCCAGCACGGCGAGCGCAATATAGCGGTGAATGGCAAGTCGCATGGCGGGTATCCTCGTGGGCAGGATACCGGCAGTCGAGGCGCGATTCTGTAGCAGAAGGTACGGTTGACCGTGACGGGGTGAAGAGGTGAACAGGAGAACAGGTGAACAGGTGAACAGGTGACGAGGTGATATTGGAGTCGAGGCTTCAGCCGGTTTGGTCGTGAGCCAGCGTACACAGTGTAACCGGCTCAGTACTTCAACAGTTCACCTGCTCCCCTGCTCTCCTGTTCACCTGTTCACCGTGTCATCAGTTCGCGCACCGGCCTGAGCCCTGGCGGCCCTGTTCTGCAATCGGCTTGCCGGCGAAGAGGGAGTCCACCTCGGCCATGAGCGCGGAACGGCTGCGAACGATAAGCACCTGCGCACCGCCGGACATGACGGTGTTCGCAAGCGCGCGCGTGCTGAACACCACACCGTGTACCTGGCCTGCGTCCAACTGGCTGCCCAGCCGCGCATAGCGGATGACATCGAGCAGGCTCAGGTCCGTGGTGAAGGTCTTGGAGAGCGCCTGCCAGAGCTGCGGAATCCTGGGGATGGCGTCGATCTGCAGCGCGCGTTCACGGATAGCCCAGATGAGCTGCTGCTGGCGCGAGGCGCGCGAGAAATCGTTTGATGCATAGCGGAACGTCGCGAACTTCTTCGCCGCGGGACCATCCAGGAAGTTCTCCCCGGCAGGCAGGTTGAACTTATTGTACCCGCCGCGGCCGTTGGGGGTCAGTTCGTTCAGCGGACAGTCCAGCGTGACCGTGACGCCGCCCAGCGCGTCCACCAACTCCACCAGTCCCTCCTGGCGGATGCGCACATAGCGCGTCGTGCGGAGGCCCAGGGTGTTGTACAGGATCTCGCTGACCAGCGCGGGCCCTCCCCCGTTCGCCTTACGCCCCTCGCCGACGTAATCCGCCTGGTTGATGCGCCCGTTGCCGTAACCGGGGATGTTGACCCACAGGTCGCGCGGCACCGAGATGACGCCCACCTGCGGCCTGCCGCCAGGCACATCCTTCTGGTAATCGATCGCGACCACCATGATCGTGTCGGTGCGCCAGGACTTGTCGCCGGGCCGCGGGTCCGCTCCGAGGACGAGGATGTTCTCCGTGTGGGTGCGTGCCGTGCGCAGAGGGACTGCCGTAGCAGTTGCTGCCGGCGTCGGCGTGCTGCCCTGCGTCACGGGCAGGGCCTGGTCTTCCGCTGTTGCCGGGAGGACGACGGCGAGCCACAGCGCGAGCCCGATGAAGAGCACGGGGGCAATCCACCGGCGCAGTTGGCGAGCCGGACGGAAGAGAGAAGCAAGCTGGCAAGAAGCGAAACGGATACCGGGCACGACGACCTCCCTGGGTGGAGCAGCAACGATCAACAGGTATACCATACCCCACTTCGCGCGCGAGGGCAAACGCGCCGCCTCTTGTTCCAGCGGGTTCAAATGACCGGATAGCCATTCGCGCCGACATCGCTCTTGACCAGGTAGGTCGGGTTGCCCGCAGCCTGTCGCGCGTTGCTGGACAGCCGGCTGTACATGGTGGCGATGTAGCGACGCATATCGTGGTCGGCAATGCTGCTCGCATCCATGCCCGCGGGCAGGTCCACATGGTCCATCTCGATGCTGCCATCGGTTTTCACCAGGTTGAGCAGCCCGGAATGAACGTACTGGGGGGTGACCAGCCCGGGACCCGCATTGGCCGGCAACTGCGGGCCAAAGTCGTCCTTGTAGACCCAGCGAAACGTCTTGGCCTTCAGGATATCGTTATACTTGTTGGCGAAATCCAGGTCGCCCACGCGCGGTGCGCCGAAGGTGTACACGCCATCGACGTCGACGCCGCCGACCTTCTGCAGACGGAAGGCACACAGCGTCGCCAGCGCGCCGCCCAGGCTGTGCCCTGTGAGGAACACCTTCTGATTGCTGGTGCGGGTCGCGCGCACACGGTTGCGCACGCTTTGATAGATGGTGCTCAGCGCAGCATAGAAGCCGCGATGCACATGCATCTTGCCCCAGCTATCCGGGGCCTGCATCATGAGGTGATGGAGATTGGTCAGCCAGTCACGCACGGCTTGGGCCCCTTCCGTGCCCCGGAACACGACGAGGATCAGCTTGGAGTTGCTGAGGACCGCGACCTCGGTGTCGTAGGGAAAAGCGTCGGGCGGTGAGTCTGCGTAAATCCGCACCGCAAAGGGGTCCGTCTCGCTCAGCTTGGTGAAGTAACGCTCGAAGCGTTCCTCGAAAGCCTCGCCCGCCTTGCCCGGCGGCTTGTCGTGGTAGATATATTGGCTGGCAATGGCGAGCAGATATGCCGAGCTCTTCGAATGTCCGATATAGTCCTGGCTGAAGTAGCGATAGATGGTCACGGTCCCTCCCTGTCAGATTGCGTGGCAGGTTATCAATTGTCCAGCGATTGTATTATACAAGTCCGTTAGCCGCAACTGGCGGAATGCCATGCGCTCGTTACACCTTGAGCCTGTGGGCCCGGTTGACAGCCTGAGCATGGACCGCTATGATGACGCACCGTGATAGCCTGATGACCCGGAGACATCCCCACGACCATGAACAGCAAAGAACGAGTACGCGCGGCGCTTGCGCGACAGCCGGTCGACCGTGTGCCGGTCTTTATGTGGTTTCACCCCGATACTGCGGAGCGCCTGGCGCAGCTCCTGGAGATCGACCCGGCCGACGTGGGCGAGGCGCTCGGCAACGACATCCAGCAGACGTGGGTCAACAACAACTACGCGATGGAGGGCATCGTCCACGCAGCGGACGGTGCAGGCCACACCGACGCGTGGGGCATCGGCTGGGTCCGCCAGCACGGCTTCAACCAGATTGCCCGCTTCCCGCTGGCCGGCGCGAGCCGCGACGAGGTGCTGACCTATCGCTTCCCATATGGGGAGGTCGCTGGGCTGCTGGCGAACATGGCGCCCGTGGTGCAGCGGAGCAGCGACAGCTTCATCGGCTGCGACGTTTCACCGTGCGTCTTCGAGATGTACTGGCGGCTGCGGGGGATGGAGGGGGCCATGCTGGACCTCGCCGCGGACCCGATCCTGGCCGCGACGATGTTCGAGCGGTGCGCTGACTTCGCCGTCCGGCTGGCCGAGGAGGCCTGCACGACGCTCCCTCTTGATTGGCTGTGGGCGGGCGATGATGTAGCCGGGCAGCAGGGCATGTTGTTCAGCCCGCGTACGTGGCGCAGCCTCATCAAGCCCGTGCTGGCGCGCGTGTTTGCGGTGGGCAAGGCTCACGGCCTGCCGGTCGCGTATCACTGCTGCGGCGGGCTGCGGCCCATCATCGGCGACCTGATCGAAATCGGCATGGACGTGCTCAACCCGGTGCAGGGCAACTGCCCCGGCATGGACCCCCTCGAACTGAAAGCGGAGTTCGGCAGCCACCTGGCCTTCATGGGCGGAGTGGACACGCAGGACCTGCTGCCCAACGGAACGGTTGCCGAGGTTCGCCGCACGACCCGTCGCCTGCTGGACGGTATGACGGCTGCCACGGACGGCGCAAAAGCCGGGGGCTACATCCTTGCAGCTTCGCATACCATCCCACCTGAGACGCCCGACGCGAACATCTTCGCGCTGTACGACGAGGCGGGCATTACCCGCGAAGAAATCTTCGACCGCGCGGCGATGCTGCGCGTTCGAAGCCAGTAGACCTTCGAGGTTTGCAAACCTCGAAGGTCTTTCACCCACTCAAGGAGCATCCCAATGACACCGCGTGACGAATTCATCGCTGCCCTGGAACGCCGCGCTCCCACGCCCGGCCAACGCGTGCCCCATTTCGAGCTGGTCTTTTACCTCACCATGGAGGCCCTCGGCAAGGTCCACCCGACGCACCGCGCGTACGGCCAGTGGGACCAGATGGAGGAGAAGGAACGTGCCCTGCACCGGGATGAGATCGCTGACATCTACATCCAAACTGCCGAGCGCTACGAGCACAACGCTATCTTCATCCATCCCAACCCGGGCCGCGAGGATGAGGTCTTCCGATTGATCGAGTTGATTCGCGAGAAGTCGGGCGATCGCTACTTCATTATGAAGCACGGCGACGCCACCTTCAGCGTGCCGGGCGGGGATCACATGCAGGCTTTTGCCTATCGCCTCGTCGATGAGCCGGAGAAGGTCCACGCGGAGGCTGCGGCCATGGTCGACAAGGCGCTGGCCGCGGCCGAACGGCTGCGCAGCCACTCGGACCGCCTCGGCGGCGCGGGCGGACTTGACGGCTTCGCACTCTGCGCGGACTACTGTTTCAACACCGGCCCGTTCCTCAGCCCGCGACGCTTTGCCGAGTTCGTGACACCCTACCTGGCCCGGCTCACGCAGGGCTACCGCGACCTGGGGTTCTACGTCATCAAGCACACTGACGGCAACATCATGCCCATCATCGACCAGCTCGTGAGCACGAACCCCCACGCACTGCACTCCATCGACCCGCAGGCCGGCGTCGATATCGCCGAGGTCAAGCGACGCTACGGCGACCAGGTGTGCCTGATCGGCAACGTGAACTGTGGGATGCTGGACACCGGCACGGACGAGGAAGTCATTGCGTCGGCCCGCTACGCGCTCCAAAGCGGTATGCCCGGCGGGGGCTATATCTTCTCGACGAGTAACTGCGTCTACACCGGGATGCGCCTTGCGCGCTACGAGTTGATGCTCGACGTGTGGCGGCGGGAGGGAGTGTACCGGTAGATTCGCCAATTTTCGCTGCCAGTACGGCAAAAGTACGCTATTGACCAAAACTTGCACCGGTGCTATACTTGCATGCGTAACGACCGGGGTGACTCGTTCAGCGAGGCACGGATTGGACACCTTAAGTCGAACAGCCTGTGGCGTGCCCTCCTCTGCCAGGCTGGATGACGCCTCCCCCTTCGCGCAGACGGATACATTAAGTTCCGCCTCACCGTGTTTCACTGTTCATTCGAAAGGAGAAGCACCATGGCACAGCGACTATCACGTCGCACGTTCCTGAGGCTTGGCGGCATCGCAGCCGGCACGTCTGCCCTCGCTGCCTGCGTAGCCCCAACCACGACCCCGGCGCAACCCGCGGCCCCAGCGGCCCCGGCCGAGGAGAAACCCGCAGAGGCAGCCGCGGCTCCGGCCGCTGAAGCCCAGTCCACCGTCGAATGGTGGGATGCCCAGACGGGCGTTGATGAAGAAATCACCAACAAAATGATCGAGACGTTCGTGGGCAAGAACCCCGACATCAAGATCAACCGGACCTACATCGCGCAGACGCAGGGCACGCAGGCCAACGACAAGCTGCTGACCGCCATCGCTGCCGGCACCCCGCCCGATGTCTTCAAGTTCGACCGCTTCATCGTGGCCCAGTTTGCGGCCCAGGGCTTCCTCACCGACCTGACGGAGTTTGCCAACAAGGACGGTGTGAAGGCCGAGGACTACTGGGACTTCGCCTGGGAAGAGGCCAACTACAACGGCAAGCTCTACGCGCTGCCCTATGACACCGACACACGCGGCCTCTGGTGGAACAAGGACCTGTTCGAAGAGGTCGGCCTCGACCCGGAGAAGCCACCGGCGACCCTGGCTGAATTGCAGGAGTTCTCCGACAAGCTGATGGTCAAGGGCGCCAACGACCGGATCACCCGCTGGGGCTACATCCCCACCTCGGACCAGGCCTGGAGCTACACCTACGGCTTCGCGTTCAAGGGCGAGTTCCAGGACCCGGCCACGAAACGCATCACCTGCGCACACCCGCAGGTTGTCGAGTCTATGCAGTGGCTCAAGGACTATGCCGACCATGTAGGCGTGCAGAACCTGGACGACTTCGTGGCCGCGTGCGCGGGCAACGTCTGCAACGACCAGAACGACTACTTCTGGACCGGGCAGACCGCGATGACCTGCAGCGGCGACTGGCGCGTGTCGCAGTGGAAGCGCTACAAGCCCGACGGCCACTATGGCGCAGCGCCGTTCCCCGGCCCGGACGGACCCGCACCCCATGCGAGTTGGGCCGGCGGCTGGAGCTGGGTCGTGCCTGCCGGCGCGAAGAACGTAGACGGCGGCTGGCGGACGGTGAACTGGGTCTGCGGCCCCGAGGGCCAGGACATGTTCAACAAGGGGACGTACCACATCCCGACCAACAAGAAGGCCGCGGAGGATCCGTACTACCGGGAAGACGCGACGCATGCGGTCTTCATGGACCTCCTGCCTGTTTCGCACACCCGCCCACCCATCCCGGCCGGCAGCCTGCTGTGGGACTCACTCGTGGCCTCACGCGACGAGATCGTCCACGGCACGCTTGACCCTGAGGCATCGCTTAAGGCAGTGGATGACAAGGTCAACGCCGAGCTTGAGAAGCTCGGCTTCTTCGCCTAGACATCCGTCCGGCACAGACACGTGCCTGCAGCGCTGGCTGCGGGCACGTGATGGAAGATTCGTCACGGAGGTTCGTAGCAAGGGCCTTCGGTCGTTGCTGCGGACCTCCTTTTCTGAGAGGTATCGCGATGACAGCGCTTGCCCAACCTCAGGCTCACCCCCCACGACGCAAAGGCATGTCGCGCAAGGCCAGACGAAACACCTTCTGGGGCATCGTCTTTGCCTTGCCGTGGCTGATCGGGCTGGCAGTCTTCCAGGTCGGCCCCATCCTTGCTTCGTTATACTACAGCTTCACGGAATTCAACGCGATCCAGAGCCCGAAATGGGTGGGCCTTAGTAACTACATCACAATGTTCACCAACGACCCCCTGGTGAAGGTCGGCATCTACAACACGCTCTACTTCGCCATTGTCTCCATTCCGCTCGCGATCATCACCGCTTTCGGGCTGGCGCTCCTGCTGAATGCCAAAGTCCGGGGCCGTGTCTTCTACCGCACGATCTATTATTTGCCCGTGCTGGTGCCGGAAGTCGCGCTGGCACTGGTCTGGGTCTATCTGTTCAACCCGGCCACCGGCCTCATCAACCTGCCTTTCGACTGGATCGGCATCCGCGGGCCGTGCTGGAACGCGTGCGCGGCCTGGTCGAAGCCCACGATGGTCATCCTCGCGCTGTGGATCATCGGCAACCAGGTCGTCCTGTACCTGGCCGGCCTCCAGGACGTGCCGCGTGACCTGTATGACGCAGCCGCGGTCGATGGGGCCAATCTCCCGCAGCGATTCCGGGCAGTGACGTTGCCTATGATGACGCCGGTGATCTTCTTCCATCTGGTTACGTCGGTGATCGGCGCATTCCAGTTCTTCACGATCCCGTTCATCATGACAGGAGGCACGGGCACGCCGGCCAACAGCCTGATGTTCTACTCGATCGTGCTGTACAAGAACGCGTTCGCGTACTTCAAGATGGGCTACGCGTCTGCGATGGCCTGGCTGATGTTCCTGGCGATCCTGCTGATTACGCTGCTGTTGTTCCGCAGCGCGCGGCGCTGGGTCTACTATGGCGGCATCGATCTGGGGGTATGACCATGACGACAGAAGTCACGCCGCTGCGACGCGAGGTCCCGTTGGGCTCACCGGTCACGCCGCACAAAGTGCCGGAGTGGATCAAAACGATCCTCAAGCATATCGTCTTGTTCCCGGCCGCCTTCCTCTTCCTGCTGCCGTTCCTGTGGATGCTGTCCACGTCGCTCAAAACCGACGAGCAGCTCTTCATGTACCCGCCGGTCTGGATTCCGAACCCGCTGGCGTTTTCCAACTACCCGGATGCGGTGAACTACATCCCGTTTTTCACGTACCTGGGCAACACGGTAACCATCACCGTGCTGAGCGTCATCGGGGCCACGCTTTCGTGCTCGCTCGTCGCGTACAGCCTCGCGCGCATCAATTGGCCCGGCCGGCAGGTCCTGCTCATCATGACCATCGCCACGCTGATGCTGCCCTACCAGGTCACCCTCATTCCGGTCTTCCTGGTTTTCAAGCGGCTCGGGCTGGTCGGCTCACTTGCGCCGCTGATCATCCCGCAGTGGTTCGGGGTTGCGTACTTCATCTTCCTGCTGCGCCAGTTCTTTGCGACGATCCCGCTCGAACTGTCTGAGGCGGCGTATGTGGACGGCGCCAGCGAGTTCCGCATCTACTGGAACATCGTGCTGCCCCTCGCCAAGCCCGCGCTGGCAACGGTCGCCGTATTCCAGTTCATCAACTCCTGGCGCGACTATCTGGGGCCGTTGATCTATCTGAACAACCAGAAGCAGTACACGCTGTCGCTGGGCCTGCAGCAGTATAGCAGCCAGTACGGCCGCGAGTGGGGCCTGTTGATGGCCGCGTCCGTTCTGTTCACCCTGCCGATCATCATCATCTTCTTCTTCACGCAACGGACATTCGTCGAGGGCATCAGCCTGACAGGCATCAAGGGGTAGGGACGCATCCGCCACGAATTACACGAATTGTGCGAATTACACGGACTTGCCTTTCGGTTTCGTCCAATTCGTACCATTCGTGCAATTCGTGGCGAAAACCGAACCCCTTGAACTAACACAACGCCTGAAGTGCTTGCACCAGCGCGTCGGCGTCTGACTCGTCGTTGTACGCCTGGAACGAGACGCGCACGTACGCCTGCCCGTTCCAACGGCCGATGGGCACCTCGATGTGGTGGTCCTCCCAAAGCGCGCGGTGTAGCGTCGGCAGGTCGGTGCTGTCCGGCAGACGTATGCTGACCAGCTGTCCGAACCAATCCTCCGGCGAGATCACCTCCAACCCAGTCATCTCGTGCACCCGGTCGCGCGTCGCGACGGCCAGCGCGTGGCAGCGCGCCCGCACGACATCCCAGTCGTGCTCGGCCTGGTAGCGGATCGCTGCCGGCACCGTCAGGAATGCAGACACATCGCGCGTGCCCTGCGCCTCCTGCCACGCGACCAGCGACGAACGGCCGTTGACCGGCTCGTAGCCGAACCCCCGGCTGATGACCAGCGGGTCGAGCAGGTGATGCACCTCCGGCCGGGCATAGAGGAACGCCGACCCCTTCGGCGCACACAGCCACTTGTGACACGCCGCCGTATAGATGTCCGCACCCAACGCATCCAGGTTGAGTGGAATCTGGCTCAGCGCATGCGCACCGTCCACGATGGTCAGGATGCCCGCGGCGCGCGCCCGCCGGATAATCTCCGCAATCGGGAAGATGAGTGCGGTCTGGCACGTGAGGTGGCTGATGAAGACCACCTTCGTGCGCGGGGTGACCGCGGACCAGAAGCGCTCCACGAAGTCTTCCGGCGTGGTCATCGGCAGCGGCATCGGGTGATGGATGTAGGCTGCGCCCGTCCGCGCGGCGACGAAATCCCAGGTGTTATCCATGGCGGGATACTCGTGGTCGGTCGTCAGGATCTCGTCGCCCGGGCCCAGGATCAGCGCGCCGTGGCCGTTCGTGGGCTGCGTGCCCACGCCCGCCAGACTGCGCGCCACCATGTTCGCAGCGGTGGTGGGGTTCGGGAAGTAGACCAGGTTATCGGGGTCAGCCACGCCGAGATACGCGGCCAGCGCGCCACGCGACTCCGCCAGCAGCCGGTCCGAGCGCCGGCCGATGAACTCGACCGGCTCCCATTCGAGTTGGCGCTGCCAGGCCTGGTAGGTTTCGAACACGGCTTTCGGGCACGCGCCGAACGAGCCGTGGTTGAGGAATACGACATCGGGATTGAGCAAAAATTCGGACTTGAGTGAGGCTGTCATGGGGTTCCTTGTGCTCTTACTTCAGGAATAGTTCAATGACCGGTACGGCCACGGCAGGCCGCTGCATGGGCAGTTCGAGCATCAGCGTGTCGGGGCGGCCGCCACCCGGGGTGATGGTCTCGGCCTCCTGGTGCGGGTCGATGACCTTCATGTTAATCTCGGACGCATCGCTGAGCAGCTGCGCGTACTCGACGCGGCCGGCCAGCCCGTCCAGGTGGACGTGCTTGTAGGGCCAGGCCATCAGGTGCAGGTACAGCCGGTTCGTCTGCGGATTGTAGGTGAGGCGCGTGTCGGGCGGAGGGGTCAACTCGCTGGCCGTGCAGCCGTAGATGCTCCGACCGTGGACGCGCAGCCACTCACCGATCGCACGCAGTCGCTCGATGGCCCGCGGCTCGAACTCACCCCGGCCATTGGGTCCCACGTTGAGCAGCAGGTTGCCGCCCTTCGACACGGTGTCGATCAGCGTGCGGATCAACTCATCCGGCGCGCGCCAGTCCAGGTTGTCGCGGTAGTAGCCCCAGCTCCCGTTGAAGGTCTGGCAGGCCTCCCACATCACCCGCTGGCCGTCCACCTCCATCCACCCACGCGGCTGGTACTCCTCCGGCGTCTTCACGTCGCCCTGCAATTCGAGCCGGTCGTTCACGATGACGCCCGGTTGGAGCTCGCGCACCATCGCCAGCAGCTTCTCGGATTGCCAGTCATCCTTCCCCTTGCCCTGGCCCCAGGGATACTTGCGCCGCGAGTAGGAGAAGTCGAACCACATCACATCGACTTTGCCGAACTGCGTGAGCAGTTCGCGCGTCTGGCCGTGCAGATAGTCGGCGTACAGGCGGACGTCTCGGTCCCGATGCGCCTCGCGGTAGGCCAGGTCATCGCGCTGCGGGTGGATCGGATCCACCGGGAACTGCGGGTGGTGCCAGTCGAGCAGCGAGTGATAGAAGCCCACCTTGAAATCCTCGCGGCGGAACGCATCCACCATCGGGCGCAGGACATCCTTGCCCCACGGCGTGTTGGTCGACTTGTAGTCCGTCAGCGCGGAGTCCCACAGGCAGAAGCCGTCGTGGTGCTTGGTCGTCACCACAAAATACTTCATGCCCGCGTTCTTCGCCTCGCGTGCCCACAGCGCGGGGTCGTACAGGTCGGGGTAAAAGTGGTCGAAGTACTTCTGGTAGTCCTCGTCGGTGATACGCTCGCGCTGCTTGACCCACTCATGGCGCGCGGCGACGGAGTAGATGCCCCAGTGGATGAACAGGCCGAAGCGGTCCTGCAGGAACCACCCGGTGTCCGCGGGGCTGGCAGATAGATTCATGGCATCTTCCTTGTCCGGACGTGGTGACAGCCGCCCGTAGCGGCGGCTGCAAGGAAGATTATCGCGCTGGCGGGGAATGGAGACAAATCAAGACGAGGGACTATTGCAGCTACAGATCGCGATACGCGCTCCCCCTGGGAGCGACCTCGATGACCAGGACGATCAACTCAGCGTCCTGTATCGCATAAATAATGCGCCAGTCGCCCACGCGCACACGGTACAGATCCTCGTAGCCCTCCAACTTCCGGTAACCGTGAGGCCGCGGGTCGTCTTCGAGCTTGTGTAACGCAGCAAGTAGCCGGTGCCTTAGGTCAGCCGGCAGCCGGGCAAGGGTCTTATTCGGCTGGCGTAACAGGATGACCGCCCAACGAATGGGTTCAGTCATCCAGAAGACCCTCTGCGCGCAATTGGGCTTCTACTTCTGCCAGCGGCATCCCCAGACTGGGGTCACGCCGCCAGGCTTCAAGCGCAGCCTGAGCTCGGCGGCCTGCCCGCAGGTCGTCCAGCTCATCCTGTAGGGCCATGAAGTCCTCATACGGAATGACGACTGCGGTCGGCGTATCATAGTGCTCGATGATTGTATCGTTCCCGGCACGCGCGGCTTCAAGAATGCGCCGCCAGCGGAGGCGCGCCTGGTCGCTCTTCATGATCTGTACAGTCATTTCTCAACACTCCTTAGAGTCTGTAGACATTGTACCACACCATGTCAAGCATCAGAAGCCCCACCGATTGTGTCCGCCAAATTGGCCGGAGGCTCGTTTCATGCTATCCTTCCCACACCTCGTAATCGAAAGGACAGTCCCTGATGACCAACGGAACCCCTGAAGTTGCAGTCGCGCAGTTGCGCTGCGAGTACCAGACGAACCCTATCGGCATCGACGTGCGCCAGCCCCGGCTGGCCTGGCAGTTGACTTCACCTGCGCGCGGGGTCATGCAGACCGCATACCGGGTGCGCGTGGGCGAAGGCCCCGACGGCCCCTGGACCTGGGACACCGGCAAGGTCACGTCCGATGCCTCAATTCAGGTACCATATGAAGGCCCGGCGCTGGCCGCACGACAGCGATACCATTGGCAGGTGCGCGTGTGGGCCACCGACGCCGCCGGCCAGGCGCACGAATCCGAGTGGAGCGAGCCCGCCTTCTTCGAGATGGGCCTCCTGGACGCTTCGGAGTGGCAGGCTGAGTGGATCACGCCCGACTGGGATGAGGACACGAGCCAGCCCCAACCCGCACCCCTGCTCCGACGCGAGTTCACGCTCGACGGCGCGGTCCGCGACGCGCGCGTCTATGTCACCGGCCTCGGCCTGTACGAGCTGCACATCAATGGACAGCGTGTAGGCGATGCAGTGCTCAACCCCGGCTGGACGGCCTATGAGCGCTACATCCAGTACCAGACCTACGACGTCGGCGCCCTGCTGCGCAGCGGCGTCAACGCGGTCGGCGCGCTGCTGGGCGACGGCTGGTATCGCGGCTTCATCGGCTTCGAGGGCAACCGCAACACCTGGGGCGACCGCTTGGGGCTCCTGCTCCAGCTACACATCACCTACGAGGACGGCCGCACGGCGGTCATCACGAGCGACGACGAGTGGACCGCAACCCAGGGCCCCATCCGCATGGCCGACATCTATATGGGCGAAATCTACGACGCCCGGCTGGACCACGCGGGCTGGACCGAGCCCGGCTACGCAGCAGGCGATTGGGCCGGCGTGCGCGTGCTGGACCACGGCAAGCAGATGGTCGTTGCGCAGACCGCGCCGCTCGTCAAGCGCCAGGAGGAGCTCAAGCCGGTCGAGATTATCCGGACGCCCGCCGGCGAAACGGTCGTAGACTTCGGGCAGAACATGGTCGGCTGGGTGCGGCTGCAGGTGCAAGGTCCGGCCGGAACCACTGTGACGCTACTCCACGCTGAGGTGCTCGACCAGCAGGGCAACTTCTATATCACCAACCTGCGGTCGGCCAAGCAGCTCCTGCAATACACGCTCAAGGGCGAAGGTGTCGAGGTCTTTGAGCCGCACTTCACCTTCATGGGGTTCCGTTACGTCAAAGTCGAGGGCTGGCCCGGCGAATTAGGGCTGGACGACCTGACCGGCGTCGTGGTGCATTCCGAGATGCCCCCCACGGGCGAGTTCGAATGCTCCAACCCCCTGGTCAACCAGCTCCAGCACAACATCGAATGGGGCCAGAAGGGGAACTTCGTGGACGTGCCGACCGACTGCCCGCAGCGCGATGAGCGGCTCGGCTGGACCGGCGACGCGCAGGTGTTCATCCGCACCGCGACCTTCAACCGGGACGTGGCCCAGTTCTTCACCAAGTGGCTGCGCGACCTGGCCGCGGAGCAGGGCGCGAACGGCGGCGTGCCGATGGTCATCCCCGACCCGATGGGCCGCTCCGGCTCGCACTTTGCGCGCGAGGCCGGGGGCTCCGCAGCCTGGGCCGACGCCGCGACCATCTGCCCGTGGACCATCTACGTGGCCTACGGCGACAAGCGCATCCTGGAGCAGCAGTACGCCAGCATGAAGGCGTGGGTCGAGTATATGCGCCATCAGGCCGGCGACACCCACCTGTGGACGACCGGCTTCCACTTCGGCGACTGGCTGGATTATCGCGGCAACCCGGGCGACATGTCCGCGCCGCCCATCACCGACAAGGAACTCATCGCGAGCGCGTTCTACGCTTACTCGACCAGCCTCCTCCAGCAGGCCGCTGAGGTGCTGGGCAAGACCGATGACGCCGCGGAGTATGCCGCACTGCTGGCGAAGATCAAGCAGGCGTTCGTGGCCGAATATGTCTCCGAGAACGGCCGCGTGGCTTCCAACAGCCAGAGCGCCTACGTGCTGGCGCTCCACTTCGACCTGCTGCCCGAGCACATGCGCCAGTCCGCCGCAGACCGGCTGGCCCAACAGGTCAAAGCGTTCGGCTATCACCTGACGACCGGCTTCGTGGGCACGCCGTATCTCTGCCACGTGCTGAGCCGCTTCGGCCATACCGACCTGGCCTACGAGCTGCTCAACCAGGAGAGCTTCCCGTCGTGGCTGTACCCGGTCAAGATGGGCGCGACGACCATCTGGGAGCGCTGGGACGGCATCAAGCCCGACGGCAGCTTCCAGGACGAGGGCATGAACTCGTTCAACCACTATGCCTACGGCGCCATCGGCGACTGGCTGTACCGTGTGTCTGCGGGTCTGGACACCGCGCTGACAGGCCCCGGCTACCGGCACATCACCGTCCGTCCGCAGCCCGGCGGCGGCCTCACGCACGTGCGTGCAGCCCTCGAGACCCCCTACGGCAAGGCTGTCTCTGCTTGGCAGTTGACCGGCGCTGACTTCCGACTGCAAGTGACCGTGCCCGCGAACACCCGCGCGACGGTTTACATCCCGGCGTCTGCGGTCGACCAGGTGACTGAGGGCGGCCGCAGCCTGGCCGAGGCGCCAGGCGTCAGTGGTATCCGTGTCGAAGACGGCGCCGTTGTCGTGGAAGTCGGCTCCGGCGACTACGCGTTCACCAGCACCGGCTATAACCTGGAACATGCCATGATGGGTGTGCGCCACGTCGCAGGCCGGCTCGACCTCGGCAGCACCCTGAGCGACGTGCTGGCGAACGAACAGGCGAAGGCTGTGCTGGCCCGCCACGTGGGCGAGGACGTGCTCAATCACCCGTTCCTGCGCCGGGGCGCGGGCAACCAGCCGCTCGATGCGCTGGCGCGCTTCAACCCCGCGCTCACGCCGGAGCGGATGAAGGACCTGGAGCGGGAGCTGCTTGCGCTGGCGTAAACTGAACCGCTAAGACACAAAGGGCGCAGAGGAGGCTCCGAGAGGCCCCCTTTGCGCCCTTCGTTCTGCCGCTCAACGAACCACCGCCTCAAACGCGGACAGCAGACGTTCCGGCCAGATCGGTTTGCGC
>CAZTMA010000125.1:0-16901 GCA_964614645.1 uncultured Anaerolineales bacterium | reverse complement strand
CAAACAACGTTGTCATTCTAACCGATTTCGCCTGATTTTGCAGTTGGAGTTCCTGTTCCACGCTGTTCTGCATTGGCAGAAGCTGTGGTAACATGGGCAGGCTGGATTGATTTCAGGAGTTGTACGCATGCGTGTGTTGATTATCTCGGATGTTCATGCCAATCTCGCCGCGCTCGAGGCCGTCCTGGCGGACGCGGCGGGTGAATACGATGCGGTCTGGTGCCTGGGCGATTCGGTCGGTTATGGCCCGGAGCCCGACGAGTGTGTCACCCGGATTCGCGAGCTCGGTGCGACTGCGGTCGTGGGCAACCACGATTGGGCCGCGTTGAGCCGCATGGACGTGGATGACTTCAACCCCGAAGCAAAGCGCGCCGTGCTCTGGACGCGCGAGCAGCTCAGCGCGGAGAACATGGCCTGGCTGGGCGATCTGCCCTCCCAGCCGCTCGTGCAGGGCGCGTTCACGCTGACGCATGGCAGCCCCCGCGACCCCGTGTGGGAGTACATCCAGTATCCTTCCACCGCCGCGGCCAACTATGACAACTACACGACCGCCTTCTGCCTGGTCGGTCACACGCACATCCCCATGCTCTACGTCCGGTCAGAGACGGAACACAAGGTGCGTGCGCTCGTGCCGGTGTTCGGCAAGCGCATTGCGCTGGGCAACGGTTGGCGCATCATCCTGAATCCCGGCAGCGTGGGCCAGCCGCGCGACAATGATCCCCGCTCCGCCTATGCCATCCTGGACACGGAGGCCGCGACGTGGGAGGCGCGCCGCGTGGCCTATCCCATCGAGGTCACGCAGGCGCACATGCGCGCCGCGCAATTACCGGAACGTCTGATTAACCGGCTGGCTTTCGGCTGGTGAGGTAGTCCTGTCGGGGAACTGGCGCTTCTACGCTCACGTCTTATACCCGCAACCGGTACGGTGGACGGTTGATCAGGTAAGGAGGAGTCATGAAGAAAGCGATTATTGGTCTTATACTGGTTCTGGTATTGGGGTTGGCGGCTGCGTGTGCGGGTGCGCCGCAGGCGGTGGACCAGGTTTCCGGAGCCCCATCGGCGCCGCAGGAGCAGCCGGCCGCGGCCGAGGCCGACTTCGGCGGGCAGCAGGGCGATGTGAGCGTGGCCGACCGGAAGATTATTCGCACGGTGGATCTGAGCCTGGTCGTGACCGACACGGAGCAGGTGCGCGAGACCGTGAGCGAGCTCGTGACGAGCCTCGACGGCTACATTGCGGATGCCAGCGCCTGGCGCGAGGGTGAGCAGGTGCGCGCCCGCATGACCGTGCGCGTGCCGGCCGCGCAGCTGGATGCGACCCTGGCCGCGCTCAAGAGCTATGCGGTGCGCGTGGAGACGGAGAACATCCGCGGTCAGGATGTGACCGAGGAGTTCAGCGACCTGACCGCCCAGTTGACCAACCTGGAAGCGACCGAGCTGGAGCTGCGCACGCTGCTGACCGAGGTGCGCGAGCGCACGCAGAGCGCGGAGGATATCCTGGCCGTCTACCGGGAGCTGGCGCAGATTCGCGGCGAAATCGAGCAGGTCGAGGGCCGGATGCATTATCTCGACACGATGACCGCGCTGGCGACCATCAACCTGGAACTCATCCCCGATGTGCTGGCGAAGCCGGTCATGGAGCCGGGCTGGCGGCCCCTCGAAACGCTCAAGGCTGCGGGCCGGGCCCTGGTCAACTCGGTCCAGTTCCTCGGTGAGGCGATCATCTGGGTCATCGTCTACATACTGCCGCTGCTCATCCTGATTGCTCTGCCCATTGTGCTGCTTGTCCTGGCGCTGCGCTGGCTGATTCGCCGGCTGCGCAGCCGGGCGAAGGGCTGATCGTCAACGCCGTTTCAGCAGAAAGGTTAGACCAATCATGGGGTTATTGGAGACGTTGTGCACGATCCCCGGCGTGTCCGGCTTCGAAGATGAGGTTCAGCGGTTGGTTATGGCCGAGCTGGAAGGCGTGTGCGACCGAGTCTGGCAAGATCGCGCCGGGAATGTCATCGGGCTGAAACGCGCTGCCACGGGGAATGAGAACGCGCTCAAGGTCATGTTCGCCGCGCATGTGGACGAGATCGGCCTGATGGTCACCCACATTGATGCGGACGGCTTTATCCGCTTCACGCCGGTTGGCGGATTTGACGCCTGCAATCTGCTCTCCCAGCGGGTCATCGTGCATGGCCGGCGGCAGATGAATGGCGTGATCGCGCCCCGCATATTGGGATCGAAGCAAAGCGGCGAGTCACCGAAAGAGCCGGGACTGGCGGATCTCTACGTTGACCTGGCATTGCCGCGGGATGAAGTGGCAGCCAACGTCGAGATCGGCGACGCGATCAGCCTCGACCAGGATTTCCGCTATCTCAACGACCAGGTGATCACCGGCCGGAACTTCGACGACCGGATCGGCGTGTACTGCATGATCGAAGCCATGAAGCGCCTGGGCCCGACCGAGGTGGATGTGTATGCGGTCAGTACGGTGCAGGAGGAGCTTGGCGTGCGCGGCGCGCCGATGGCGGTCTATGCAATCGAACCGGATTTCGGCATCGCCATCGACGGCAGCCTGGCCTGGGACGTGCCGAACATCGCCGATCACGAAAAGCATTGCAAGCTGGGGCAGGGCACGGGCATCTACATCATGGATCGGCTCACGTTGGGCAGCCCGCGCCTGGTCCGCTTCCTCGTCGAACTGTGCCAGCGAGAGGACATCCCCTTCCAGCGCAACATCGGCGGCGGCACCGACGCCTCGGCGATCCAGCGGACGAAACTCGGCGCGCTCACCACGACCATCGGCGCGCCCACGCGCTACATGCATTCGACCGTCCAGCTCGCCCACTTGGATGATGTGCGGGCGACATCCGCGCTGCTGGCCGCGTTCGCCGAACACGCGCACGAGTTGGCCGCGTAACGCTACCAGATCAGAGGACCCCCCCCCATGTTCCAGCGAGACTTCACCCCTGACGAACTGGCCGGCCGGCGCAGGCGCGTCCTTGACGCCATCGGAAGCGATGCGGTGGCCCTGATCCAGGGCGCGGAGAAGGAGAGCAGCCACGACCTTTTCCGGCAGACGAACGACTTCTACTACCTGTGCGGCGTCGAGACGCCCCACGCATACCTGCTGCTCGATGGCCGCTCACAGAGGTGCTCATTATTCCTGCCGCACCAGTCGCAGGAGCGCAGGGAAAACGAGGGTGAACTTCTCTCGGCGGACAATGCGGAGACGGCGCGTGCCCTGACCGGCGTGGACGCGGTGCATGGTATCGAGGAACTGAGTCGCTTTGTCGATGGGGCGAGGGTGCTCTACACGCTGCTGCGGATGGCGGAAGGCGCGATGATGAGCTGGGACACCCTGGCGGCCGCGCAGCGAGAGGTGTTCTCGGATCCGTGGGATGGCCGGCCGGATCGGATGCGCTGGTTTGTCGCGCTGCTGCGCCAGCGCTGCCCCGCGGCAGAAATCCGCGATCTCGCGCCCATCCTGAACGAACTGCGATTCATCAAGAGTCCGCGCGAGGCCGAGCTGCTGCGGATGGCCGGCAAGCTGAGCGCGCTGGGGGTGGTCGAGGCGATGCGTTCGACCCGGCCCGGCGCCTGGGAACACCAACTGGATGCGGTGATGCGCTACACCTACCTGGTCAACGGCGCACGCGACGCGGGTTATCGGGCGATCATCGCCAGCGGCCCCAACATTCGCTTCGGCCACTACCGGGCGAACAACGCGCCGCTCATGGACGGCGATCTGGTCCTGGTGGACTGCGCCCCCGACTACCACTATTACACCAGCGATATCGGCCGCATGTGGCCGGTCAACGGACGGTACAGCGACGTGCAGCGCGAGCTATACGGCTTCGTCATCGAGTATCACAAGGCGTTTCTCGATCTCATCCGGCCCGGCGTGACTGCGGAGCAGATCACCGCGGAGGCAGCCGAACGGATGCGGCCAGTGGTCGAGGCGACGCGCTGGTCGAAACCGGTGTACGAACAGGGCGCACGCGATGCCCTCCTCTGGGCCTATCACATGACCCATCCGGTCGGGATGGCGGTGCATGACGTGGGCCACTATCGCGGCAAGCCGCTCCAGCCGGGGGTCGTGCTCACGTTGGACCCGACGCTGCGCGTGCCCGAAGAGCAATTGTACATCCGGTCGGAAGATACGCTGCTCATCACCGAGGACGGGTTCGAGAACTTCACGGCCGACGCGCCGCTGGAGCTGGATGATGTGGAGGCGACGATTCGCCAGGCGGGGATGCTGCAGGGTTTCCCCGCCATACAGGCGTAGGGGTGATCGCGCAGGGCAGTTGCGGAGGCCCGCGCTCGGCTCAATCAGGACTCCGGGTCGAACATGATCTCACGAACCTCCTGCGCGCACCGGCAAGCATCGGCTATCCTGGCAGCCCAAACCAGTGCCTCCTCATATGAAGGCACCTCGATGATCGAAAACCCGCCAATAACCGCCTTTGTCTCCGGCACGGATCCGCCTGAGATGGTCCCGTCTGTCGCAACAATGGTCGCTTGCTGGCGCTGGACACCGCCGCCGAAAATCCAGACCCCTGCGGCCTTGGCCTCCCGAACTACCTTGTGTGACGCCTCACCTACCGACGCCCAGTCTTCATCGGGAATGTGGTCCATCGCGCCGTCATCGAACGAAATCAAGTATCGAGGCATCGCGCTGTTCCTTCTTTGTGGCCTAACGGCCCGGTTTACCTGCGCCTGCGGCTCACACACTTTCGCGACCCCTGACCTCACCGCCGCAGGCGTCAGGTGCAAGCAGTGTTAGGCAAGGCCGAAGCACCAGATCCGCAAAACAATGAACGCCGCCCATGATGGCGAACCGTTCAGGTCTGTACTTCTCGTGCTGCTTCATATTCCCCATCCAGCCATTCGGCGCCGGAGAACGGAAGACGGTACGGAGGGGCCGTGAACGCTATCTTGATGACGGGGGCGAGGTCGCCCGAGGGCGACGACGGCAGACCCGAGATTTTCCAGCGAGCGTTGCTGATGCTCTCCACCTTCAATGGTATTCCCGTCTCCATCAGTTCGGCGCTCTTGATGTCGGGGCCAATTCCTGCCAGGATGACAGAGTCGCCGGGGTAGTAGAAGAGCACGAAGTAGGCAATACACGACTTGCATGTGAACATTCCATAATGGTAACAGGGGCCCTGGTTCGCCTCAGGATAGATGCCCTCCGGGGAGGTGCCATAAACGGCTTCACCGTGCTTCTCCATCCACTTCCCGATGCGGTCGAGTGCCTCCCTGTCGCGTCTCGCAACATGCCCCCTTTCGCCCGGACCGATGTTGAAGAGAAAATTGCCTCCGAGCCGCACGGCTTGGATCATGTTATACAGTATTTGTCCGGCTGTCTTGTCCGCAACCGAGTGGAGGATGTTGCCCCAGTTCGGTGCATAGTTGATCGTCATGCATGTTTCCCACGCACGACCTCCTTTCTCCGGAGTGATGTGTTGCTCTGGAGTGCCGAAATCCTCCGGCTCTCCACTGCGGTTGTTGATGAGAATATGCGGCTGTAATTGCCTGGCCATGGCATTCAGTTCTGCGGACCGATAGAATTCTGAGGAAGACTGGGGCACGGGGTTCGCTCGATACCCGAAGGCGCCCGGTGTGCGGCCGCCCGGGACCTGGGAGACATCGTACCAGAGTATATCGATCGTACCGTAATGGGTGAGCAGTTCGCGCACCTGCCCGTGGATCTCGTTCACAATTTTCGGAAGCTCGTCGGCATACTTTTCCGGATCCCAGAAGCCGCGCCACCTCCAGTTTATGATGGAATAGTAGAAGCCCACTTTCAAGCCGCGCTTTCTCAGCGCTGTAACATATTCGGCGATCAGGTCGCGTCCGGGACCGGTCTCTGCCGCATTAAAAGAGTCCGTCTCGGTCTTGAACAGACAGTAACCGTCGTGGTGTCGGGTGGTTAGCACTACATACCTCGCACCGGCTCGGACGGCTTGATCTGCAATCTGGTCCGCCCAGTCGGAGTCTGGATGGAAGCGGCCGGCGAGCTCTTTGTATTCGGCAAGCGGCATCAAGTCCCGGACGATGATCTGCTCGCCACGCCCGAGAACGCTGTAACATCCCCAGTGGACAAACATGCCGAACTTCGCATCGTGCCACCATGCCATCCTTTCTTCTCTCTCCTCTCTCTCTGAAATAGCATCTGTTCCGGTCATTGGTCTCCCCTTTTGTATTGGATGGTTTCTTGGTATACGAACTATGGGTTATATCTACCCGTATATATCCACCATTTGGCTGCAACATCCTTGGCTGTGCTTGCCTCATTCGCGGGTCCTGAACTCCTCGATCTTCTCATCGTCGAGCTCCCACCCGAGCCCTGGCCCCGTGGGAACGCGGAGATAGCCGTCTTCCAGCCGTAACGGTTCGCGCAGCAGCAGCTCATGGATCATCATCTCGGTGAACTCCACGACGGGGTCCGCGTTCTTGATCGCCGCGCCGAGGTGCAGCTTGGCGGCAACCTTCAGGCCCAGCCCCCACTCGGTGCCGATGACGATCGGCCGATGGCTGGCCTCGGCGACCGCGGCCCACTCCGTGACTCCCTTGATCCCGCCCGCTTTGGCGCATTTCGTGTTGATGATATCCGCGGCGTCGTGCTTGAGGATCAGGTGCACCATGGACAGGCTGTACGCGCTTTCGTCCACCTCGATGGGCAGCGCAGTGGCGTTCCGCAGCTCCCGGAAGCCCGCCAGGTCGTGCGTCTCCAGCGGCTGTTCGAGCAGTTCCAGCCCCGCGTCGGATGCCTCGACCAGCTTGCAGAAGGTCTTCGCCTCGCTGAGGGTGTAGCCGCAATTGGCGTCGGCGCGCAGGCTGATGTCGGGGCCGAGTTTCTTCCGGATCGCCAGGATGCACTCGGCGTCCCGCACCGGGTCCGAGCCGACCTTCGCCTTGATGCCGCGGATTCCTTGCTGGAAGTACTCGTAGCTGTGCTCGGCCATATGCTCCGGAGTGCCGCGCGGCACTTCGATCCCGGCGAGCACCTTTTCGCGCCGGCAGCCGCCCAGCAGCGTATAGACCGGCACGCGGAGGATCTTCCCGACGAGATCATGGAGCGCCAGGTCAATCCCGGAAGTCGAGAAACGGGTCGCGCCTCTGGCGGACTCCCAGCTCATCAGATCAATCAGCACTCTCCAGTCCAGAGGGTCTTCGCCGATCAGCTTGGGCGCCATGTGGCGGTCGAGCATCGCCCGGACGACCTCGACCGGCTCGGTCTGGTCGCACGCCGCTTCACCGATGCCGGTGATTCCTGCGTCGGTGTGAATCTTGACGATGACATTCGACAGGACCATGAAGCCGTCGGCATTACGCGGCCGCACGATCTCCAGAACCCGTCCCTTGTGGTAGCGCGCGGGCGCATCGTGTCCCGCAACTTTGTCCATGCCGTCCCTGAATCGCCCGACCGGGACGCTGACCGGGATGGTCTCGATGGCTGTGATCTTCATGCTGTCCTTCGAGTGTTGAGTTTCAGCTCGATCTCTCGCGATGTCCTCGTCACGGATAGCCCGCCGAGGGCTGTGCAGCGCAGCTCGCGCGGGAGGGCTTTGCCGACGCGATCCATCGTCTCGATCACCTCATCGAGCGGGATGACCGGGTCGTAGCCGGCCAGCGCCATGTTCGCGCAGGCGAGCGCGTTGCTGGCAGCCATCACGTTCTTGCCGAGGCAAGGCACCTCGACCCGGTTTGCGACGGGGTCGCAGATCATCCCCAGGGTGTTTTGCAGCGCGATGGATGCGGCTGCGACGGCTTGCCCCGCCGTGCCCTGCGCCAGCGTGACCAACGCGGCTGCGGCCATGCCCGACCCGGCGCCGCACTCTGCCTGGCAGCCGCCGGTCTCGGCCGCAAAGGTGGCGTGGGCCGCGATGAAAACGCCGATCATGCCGGCGGCCAGCATCCCTTTGGTCATCTCGTTAAGCGACAAACCCATCTCGCTCGCCGCGCCGATGCAGGCGCCGGGCAGCCCGCCGCACGCTCCGGCCGTCGGCGCCGCGACGACAACGCCCATCGAGCTCTTTACTTCCATCATGGCGGTAACGTAAAGGATGATCCTGTTCAGCATCCCGCCATCGAGCAATCGGCCCTCAGCCATGCGGGCGCGGTAGCCGCCGGATTGATGGCCGAGGATGCGATCGGCATAACGCGTGCCTTCGATCCCTTTGAGGATGGACGCATGCATGATCTGGACGATCTCCGCCATGCGCTCGAACACCTGCCCCTCAGACAGATGGCCCCGCGCGCTTTCGTACCGAAGCGCCAGTTCCCACAGCTCCAGGTCGAGTCCCGCGTTGTACCGTAGCATTTCCTCGCAGGTGATGAACGGGACGCGCGTGACCTGATGGGACAGCACCGGCAGCACGGGGGAGATCTGCTTCAGGCGCTCGATGCCGAACCGCGAATGGAGCACGGATGCGACTGCGGGGTCGAGCGCGCGCTGCGCCTTGATCTCAATGAGCTGCGTCTTCGCACCGCGGCGCAACGCGATCTCGTCGGCCTCCACATGCTGGCGGAGGTAGCCAAGAAGCTCGGCTCCATCGGCGTCGAGGTATAGCAAGGTCTCGAAGTAGTCGCCGGCCAACGACAGGGGGACGCCGTCGACCGCCACCACCTCGATCATGCCGCCGCCGGTGGAGATTGCCATCACGGTGTGCTGTTCGGTCGGATTGTTGAGCGTCAGGCGGTAGGTGTTCGGATGTTCCGCGCCAAAGTCGGCGATCCGGATCTCGACGCGGATGCCTGCTTCATCGATCCAGCGAGCAGACTCCGCCAACCGCTCATCGGTCGCATCCCAACCCGCGAGACCACCCAGCAGGCCCATATCGGACCCCTGGGTCTCATGCGTGGTGGCCAGTGAGCCATTGGCATCAAACTCGACGAGGACGTGCTCGATCTCACCGTCCATCAGGTCGCGTGCGATCCGGCCGATGCGCAAAGCCGCTGCGCAGTGCGAGCTGGATGGCCCGCGCATCACGGGGCCGATGACGTCATTGAGGATGCTGGGATAGTACGTCATATGACTGACAACTCTATTGCCCTGCGCCCCATTCGGATGACGAGCCGCCGCGGCCCATCAGGCGGTGATACACCTCCAGCCCCTCGATCAGCTCCCGCTGCCGGTCGGTCGTGCGCTTCTGCTCCTGCCGCGCGCGGAAGGCGTCGAGCTTCTGGAACACAGTCGCCTGCACCAGCTTGGGGTTCGGCACCATCAGGAAGGTATAGCCCTCGTCTGCCGCGGCCGTGCTGATGACGACGTCGCCGTAGTTCAGGATATTGGCGATGAGACCGTTCTGCACGAAGACCACGTTTTGCACCCGGTCCAGTCCACCCTCGCGGCGCTTCGCAAACAATCCCAACGGCTTCATCTCGATATCCATGATGCGGTCGTCGGTCACCACGTAGATGTCATTGCGATAGTCGATGTAATTCCAGAAGAACCAGCCCAGCGCAACAACCAGCAGAACGAACCAGCCGGCGAACAGCGCCTCGCCTGCGAGGTCGATGCCCGCAGGCAGCGCCAGCGTGTCGCGCGCCATCAGGACGCCGAGTACAAGCAGGGTTATCACCGACAGGAACGGCAGACCGGCGCGGCCAACGAGGTTAACCCAGTGTTTGCGCCACAAACTGTCACCGGAGAGCGTCCGGGGCGGGGGTGGGGGCGGGCCAAACAACACTTCACGCCACCTTTCTGGGGTCAACCGGCGGAACAGGCTGCTGGGCCGGGGGGCCGTTGGCAGCACGTTCTTGCGCTCCGCCGGCGCCGGCCGGCTGAGCCAGCTCCAGAAGCCCTGGCGCCGCGGCCGCGGGGGGGTACCCAGGGCTCGACTGCGCTCTGCAACAGGCAGCGAGATTTTTAGCCCGCTCATCAGCCCGTGGCGCAGCTCTTCTTTCTGGCGGCCGCGCGCTGCGGCCAGTGTCTCGATGCGCTGCTCTTCGATGGCTTCCTTGACCACGTCCGGCTCCGGCACATGGCGGAAGTTGATGGAGCCGACTTTGGCCGCGGTACGGATGGTGACATCCCCGAAGTTGAACACGCGGCCCCAGAAGTTCGTCTGGACAGTCACATCCTGGATCATCTCGACCGGCGCCTCGACGCGCGCCTGGTACAGCAGCACCTGGTGGTCACGGCGTGTCACCCGGCGGTTCGTCACCGCGTAGTAATCGTCCAGGTAGTTGTAGGCAATCCACGCGCCCAGCGGCATCACAATGAACGCAATGAGTAGGCCGGCGGTAATGCCCGCCCCGCTGAACAGATCGCTGCCCAGGAGGCCAAAGATGAGCAGCAGCGTGAAGATGACCAGAATCGGCAGAATCGGCCCGACCAGCCAGAACCAGTGTGACCGGCCGCGCCACTTCAGCACCTCGCCCTCCTGCATCCAATCATACGGAATCTTGGTTTCCTGGATTTCGGCGGTTCGGTTGACCAGCGGAACATTCGTTGACCACAGGTCCGGGCGTTCCGTAAAGGCATAGCGCATGTCCCGGCGGTCGAGCGAGATAATGTCTGCGCCCTTGAGTATGGTTCCGTCCGGCTGCTGCGGGCCTTGCACCGCCCGCACGGTCGCATCACGCGGCCGGCCTTCGAGCAGGGAGGTCGCACCATAGCCGCGCACCGGCAACATGCGGTTTTTGGGGCGCTCCCGGCCGCTGTCATCGAGGGCTGTCACCAGCGCCGCGCCCTCGCGCAGGATGATATACTGGTTGCCAGTGACGCCCTGGGTCGTGATGTTCTGCCGCGCAGGGACGAACTCCCAGCCGCAGAACTGTGCCAGGTGCTGTCGCTGGACTGGCGTCAGGTCGCTGAATTGTTCCACCTGAGCCAGGATATCATCGATGCGCAGCGGCGCATTCAGCAGCCGGGCTATGCCGGTGAAGCTCGCCACCAGCCGTCCGGCATGGGCGACAGGCAGATAGAACAGATGCGATTTGATGTGCGCCTGCGCTGAATCCGCAGAGGTGTTCTTGCCATGAAAACGGAGCTGCTGGCCAGCCTCCGTGCCGGGCTCGTCGCCGCCCAGCGCAACGAAGAAATTCCCTGCCGTCACGCGCCCGCCTTCACCTGTGGTGTTCGCCGGCCCCGTCACAGCCACCTGGCCCCATTCCACGATCCAGATGCCTGGTTGCTCACGCAGCGGAAGGACATCCTGAGGCGCAAAATCGCGTTCCTCGACCGGCTCGGCCAGCCGCTGCACTTGCTCATCGTTGAGACTGCGGAGCAGCGGGATACGGCGCAGCCGGGCGGCGCAATTGTCGTGCAGCAGCGCCTCGTACAGCGCAGGATTGTGCTCCAGCGCGATGCGCAGATGGGCCGCAGTCATCTGCAGCAGCCGCGCCGGGCCCGCCGGCGTCACCCGTGCGATGGAATCATACCGGTCGGCAAACAGGGCATGCTGGCCGAAGAATTGGCCCGGCTTGAAGGTTAGCTCCAGCCATACCTGACCGGCTTCCGTCAGGCGCTGCACGACCGTGCCCTCGACGACGATGTAGAGATAGAGAGGCGGCTCCTGGGGCCGGAAGATGGTTTCGCCGGGCGCATGGTGCACGATGTCCAGGTCTGCCAGGACGCGCTCGCGGAACCAGGACCACTTCGAGACGAGTGGCGATTGCTTGATGAGGTCCCAGACCTCGACCTGTTCCGCCTGCGTCAGTGCCATGTTACAGGTTCTCCCTCACGGCCTGCGCCGCACTCAGCGTCATGCCCCGCACGGCAGTCAATTCTTCGATGGTGGCAGCCCGGATGGCCTCCAGGGAGCCGAAATGCTTGAGCAGCGCCTTCCGCCGCGTGGGACCGATCCCCGGCACCGCATCCAGTTCGGAGATGACGGAGGCCTTCGCCCGCTGCGCGCGGTGCGCGGTGATGGCGAAACGGTGCGCCTCATCGCGGATGCGCTGGATGAGAAACAGTCCTTGTGTGCCCGGGGGCAGCAGGATCGGGTCGCTGCGGCCGGGCAGGAACAGCTCCTCGCGCTGCTTCGCCAGCCCCACCACCGGCACGACCTCGGTGAGCTGGTACTCGGCCAGGACTTCGATGGCGATACCGAGCTGCCCCTTGCCGCCGTCCACGATCAGCAGGTCAGGCAGCAGCTTCCACGCCTCTGTTGACGCCCGCGCCTTGCTGCCCGGATCGGTGACCGCCTCCTCGACCGCGCGGCGGAAGCGCCGCCGCAGCACCTCGCGCATGGCCGCATAGTCATCCGGCTCACCCAGGTTGCCCCGGCCCTTGACGTTGAAGCGCCGGTAATCGCTCTTCGAAGGTACACCCTTCGCAAACACAACCATGCTGCCGACCGTGTGTGTGCCCTGCAGGGTGGAGATGTCGAAGCACTCGATGCGGCCGGGCGGCGAGTCCAGGCCCAACGCCTCCTGGACTTCGGTCAGCGCCTGAGTCTGGCGGTTAGTATCGGCCTGCCACTGCGCCTGCAACGCGGTCAGGGTTGCCGTGGCATTGTCGGTCGCGAGCTGCATCAGTTCCCGTTTCGGTCCCTCGTAGGGCACGCTCAACACCACCTTGTCCCCGCGTCGCGCGCGCAGCCACTGTTCGATAATCTTGCGCTCGTCCAGGTCCTTCTGGAGCAGGATCGTGGGTGGGACGAACGCGGCCTCATCATAGAACTGCTTGACGAAGGCGCTAACCAGTTCGCCGTTCGCGTCTGCCGTCGCGCCATCCAGGATGAAGCTCTCCCGGCCGATGAGCTTGCCGCGGCGGATGAAGAAGACCTGCACACAGGCCTCGCCGGTCCGGTCGTCCTTGGCGAAGGCAATCACATCTTCGTCCTCTTGCTGACCGCTGACGATCTTCTGCCGCTCGACAATCTGGCCGGCCGCGCGAATCTGGTCGCGCAGTTGCGCGGCGCGCTCGAACTGGAGCCGCTCCGCGGCCACCTGCATGCGCTCCGTCAGGAATTGCAGCACACCTTCGCTGTTGCCCTCGAGGAAAGCGCACAGGTTTTCGATAATCTGGCGGTAGTTCTCGCGGTCAATCGCACCGATGCACGGCCCGGCGCAACGCTTGATGTGGTAATAGAGGCACGGCTTTGGGTCGTTGCCCGTAATCACGCGGTCACAATCCAGGTAGGGGAAGACGCGGCGCAGCACATCGAGCGTCTGGCGCACGGCATAGGCCGACGTGAACGGGCCGTAGTAGCGCGCACCATCGCGTTCCATGCGGCGGACGATGCTCACCTTCGGGAAGTCGTCCTGCCAGTGGATCTTGATATACGGGTAGGTCTTGTCGTCGCGCAGCCTGATGTTAAAGCGCGGGCGGTGGCGCTTGATGAGCTCGTTCTCGAGGATCAGTGCCTCGAGTTCCGTGTCGGTGACGATCCATTCCAGGTCCGCGATTTCGGCCACAAGCCGGCGCGTGCGGGGCTCGACGTGCGCGTGGAAATACGACCGTACGCGATTGCGCAGGACGATAGCTTTGCCCACGTAAATGATCTTGCCGTCGGCGGAGCGATAGATATATACGCCCGGCCGTTCGGGCAGCGTCTCGAGCTTCTGGGCGAGCTCCGGGCTGATCTGGTGGTTGCTCACAGCCCCATATTATACATAAGGGGAAAAAAGAAACAAGTGTTTCAGTTTCAGTCAATATGCCCCGTCACCCTTAACTACAGCCGGAATCGTCTGCAGCAGCAGGCGAAGGTCACGGCGCAGCGAGTAGTGCTCGATGTAGTCCAGCTCCAGGGCAAGGCGCTGCTCGAACGGCAGGTCGCCGCGGCCGCTGACCTGCATCGGCCCGGTCAGTCCGGGCTTGACGGCCAGCCGCCGCCGTTGGTCGTCGTTGTAGCGCGCGACCAGCGCCGCCTCCTCCGGTCGCGGCCCCACCAGGCTCATCTCTCCGCGCAGGATATTCACGAGCTGGGGCAGCTCATCCAGGCTCCAGCGCCGCAGGAGCCGGCCCACGCGCGTCACGCGCGGGTCGCGCGGCAGCTTGAACGCGGGCTGAGGAAGGTGGTCGAGGTCCACGAGATCGGGCAGGAGCCTCTCGGCGCCGTTGACCATCGTGCGGAACTTGTAGATGCAGAACGGTTGGCCATCCTGCCCGATGCGCGTCTGGCTGAACAGGATCGGGCCGTGCGAGTCCAGCCGGATCGCGGCCGCGATGAGCGCCATCGGCAGCGCAGTGAGGGCCAGGCTGACCCCGGCGAGACCGATATCGAGGGCCCGTTTGACCGTCCGCTGCACCAGAGTCAGCGGCGGGCGGCGCTCGCCTGACCGGCCGCGGAAGCGTACCAATCCGGCCGCAAACCCCGCGCCCAGCGCCACCGCGCGCACCCACAGCATCCCTTTCGCCGCGGGAAGCACGCGGGGATCGCGCCGCCAGACCTTTGCGAGGAAGGGGATGCTGGTGATCTGGAACCCGACGGCCGCCATGGCCGCCGCGGCCAGCGCGGCCCGGCTGACCTTCGGCGCGACTGGCCGGGCGGCCAGGCCCAGCGCGGTCCCGCCCAACGCCGCCGCTGCCAGCACCATCTGCACCTTCAGCGTCTGCGGCGTGTGCGAGTCGCGCACCATGCGGGCCGGATGCCAGGCCGCGAGCAGCGCCTTCCAGTAGCCGATGTAGAACTTGCGCCGGATGTACGCGCGCAGCGTCGGATTATGGCGGTGATACACGCGCGCCTCCGGGACGAACACGAGCCGGTAGCCCTTCTCGGCCAACCGGAACGACAGCTCCTGGTCCTCTACTGACGCAGTCGGAAAGATGGTGTCGAACCCGCCGTTCGTCAGGAAGATGTCGCGGCGATACGCTGCGCTGTAGGTGTCCACGAAGTCGATGCTCGCGGCGCCGGCCATCCGGTCGTAGCGATCTTCGTATTCGAGCTGGGTGAAGCGCGGCACGAGCGCGGTCTGCCGCGTCAGGTAGGCCCCTTTGGCACCTGCAACGTCCGGCTGGGCCAGTGCAGCGGCGAGCGCCGCCAGCCAACCGGGTTCCGGCGTGCAGTCCGCGTCCGTGAAGAGCAGTAACTCGCCGCACGCGGCCAGCGCGCCCGCATTGCGCGCGGCTGCCGGGCCTGCGTTGCACTGCCGGATGACGTTTACGCCGGCAGCCGCGGCCAGCGCGGCGGTCGCGTCGGACGAGCCGTCGTCGACCACGATGATTTCATATTGGGAATGCGGGAAGTCTTGCTGTTGGAGGGCAACGAGACACTCGGGCAGCGTCGCTGCGGCGTTGTAGGCCGGGACGATGACCGAGACTAGGGGGGAGGTTGTTGAGTCGCCACTCACACTCACGCCGCTGCTATGCGCCGGTTGCGCCGGCGGATGAACCACCAGAGGACGACTGCCAACACGAGCAGCACCAGGACTGCAGCCAGCGCGGGCACGAACACCGCAACGAGCGTGGTCGCGCCTGACACAACATCCTCCGCCGCGCTGACGACGGGGTTGCCGATGCCGGCGGTTGTGGCCGTCACGACGGGCCGGGCGGTCGCCTTGAGCGCATGGACGCTGCCGGCTGCGAGCAGGCCGCACACCATCGCAAATGCCGGACTCATGTCGCTGATGACGTTGCTGCTGGCTGCGAACAGGATCGCGCCCGCGGCGGGCCGGATGGCGGTGTTGATGACGTCGTTGATGCTGTCGACCGCCGGGACTTTATCTGCCACCATCTCGATGACCAGCAGGACGGCCAGCACGCCAAGCACCCACGGGTTTTCGAGCGTGTTCCACGGCGCGCTGAGGGTGATGACGTCGGTGTAGCGCGCCAGCAGCCCCACAATCAACAGCGGCAGATAGGCATTCAGCCCTGTCGCCGCGGACAGGCCAAAGGCAGATAGGACCTCGATCATTACAGCCTTCTCCCGAGACGTCAAAAGCCCGGTTTCTCGGCGAAGCTACGCTTCGCCGAGAAACCGGGCTTTCAACACATCAGCCTACAGCTTCCTCTACCTCAGCCAGGTTGGAAGCCCGGTCCTTGGCCGCAATTTGGCCGAACAGGTGCGACTGCACCAGGTACTGCCAGAGGGTGGCCGCAGGGATCGTGATGAGCGCGCCGACCAGCAGGGCGATGAATCCGAGCATGCCTGCAATCGCCGCGATGAAGCTCGCCAGCCAGACCAACAGGATCGAGATGATGACATCGCCCAGGTTGCGCTGGGTGAAGGCCCACAGCTTGCCGAACTCGAGGGCCGAGCCGATGCGCTCGGTCCGCGCGATGCGCACGTAGATGGCGGGTGTGAACAGCGTCACCACGAGCGACCACAGGATCATCAGGCACGAACCGCAGATCGTGAGCAGGATGGCGATGGTCTCCATGCCGCCCAGGTTGCCGTTGTTGCTGTCGGCCAGCGCGCCGCCGATCATGACCGGCACAAGCACGATGAACGCGGGCAGCAGCCAGACGAACAGCGCGACCATCAGCTTCAGGCCCAGGATGAAGAAGCCGCCCCAATCCTGCCATTCCGGCAGCGGGTAGGGCTCGCCGTCGCTGACGTTGCGAACCACGACCACGGTGTAGCCCAACACGATGATGAGCGGAATCAGGCCGATGATGAGCCACGAGAAGAGAATTCCCACCAGCATGAGCAGCGTGCCGATGCCGAGCTTGCGCAGCCAGTCGGGGTCCTCAAAGACATAAGTGAATGCCTTGCCGAAATCCATGAGAGCTTCCTCCTTATCGACGATGCCTGTAAGGATGTCGAAAACCTATAGCTATCCTACCATGATTGCAGCGCGTTGCATGTCTTTGGGCCGACAGCCAACTGACTGCAACGTGACGCGCTGCAGGCGCCTTGTACTATCTGCTTTACGCACGGGCCCGTAGAATGTTTCATGGCACCCATGTTGAGTATATCACAGCCGGTCGTCCGGCGTAAGTAGGGGCAGGCCTCGCGTCTGCCCTGTCACTCGGTTGGCAGTGAGGTCACCTCGCCCCGTGCGTCCTACCTCCCTCA
>CAZTMA010000124.1:0-16922 GCA_964614645.1 uncultured Anaerolineales bacterium | reverse complement strand
CCATCTGTGCGATGCCGCCGTAGATGGGCGATGCCTTGCCGACTTCCTGGAAGCGTTCGAACGTGAACTTCACGGCTTCAGCGTTGAGCGGTGCTCCGTCGTGGAAGGTAACGCCTGACTTAAGCGTCACGGTGATCGCTTTACCGTCACCGGATGTCTCCCAACTGTCGGCCAGCAGCCCATGCACCGAATTGTCCAGGTCGAGCACCACCAACGTGTCGAACAGGTAGGGCAGCACCAGGCTCAGGCCTGAATGGGGCGCGCCCTGCGGGTCCAGGTTGGCCGGCTCCGAGGTCAGAGCCCGATAGACCGTACCGCCTTCGGCTGACCCCTCGACAGGTTCACTCGCGCCGGTTGCTGGTGTTTCTGTCGTTGTTGCGCTGACGGGCTCGGCGGGCGCCGTGGCCGGCGCAAGCGGTGTGCATCCGGCCAGTAGGCCGAGCAGGAGTGCCAGAATCAGTACACGCTTCACAAAATGCCTCATCTTCTCCCTCTGGTAGTTAGATAGTTGACGACCTGCCCCGCCGTCTCCTGGGCCTGTTTGACGCAGTCGGGCAGGCCGACGCCGCGATAAGGACTGCCCGTCACATGCACCCCAGGCGGCAAGGCCCTCTCGATCTCGGCCACGCGGTCCAGGTGATCGACGTCATACTGCGGGTTCGAGCGCGGCCAGCGGTAGATGTGGTGGAACAGCGGCTCCGCGCGGATGCCGGTCAGGTGTGCCAGCTCCTGACGCACGGTGTTCAGCAGCTCTGCGTCGTCCAGTTCCATTGAGTGCGGGCTGCGCGAGCCGCCGAAGAAGACGCGCAGCAGGGCATAGCCCTCCGGTGCGCGATCGTCGAACTTGGTCGAGCTGAAGGTGATGGCGTTGATGGGCCGCCGCTCGCTGCGCGGCACTACGATCCCGAAGCCTAACGGCGCGTGTGCGACATCGGCGCGCCGATAAGCGAGTGAGACTGTGCCTGTCCCGACGTAGCGGATCGCGTCCATGCGTTCGGCGGCGGCGGGTGCGTGCGGCCGCACGAGTTCTGCGGCTGTCCACGCGGGAGTGGCGAGCACCACGGCATCAGCTTCGAGCGTCGAGCCGTCGTCCAGCGCGAGCTGCCAGCGACCTTCAAATTCCAGCGATACCACGCCGACGCCGGTCCGCAACTCAGCCAACGGCTGCAACGCGGCGGCCAGGGCGTCCACCAGTTCGCCCGTGCCCCCGCGCAGTGTCAGGAACGCAGACGAGGGTTTGCGCGGTGCATCGGACTTGGGGGCCGCGCCGTGGTTGCCGCCCCCTTGGGCCTTGCCGTGGCCGTTGCGCCGTGACGCCAGGATGCCCCTGGTCAGGCTGCCATGCTGCTCTTCCAGCGCGCGGAAGCGCGGGAAGGTAGCCAGCAGGCTCTGGCGATCCGCCTCGGCGTTGTAGATGCCCGACAGCAGCGGCTCCGCAATTTTGTCGAGCGCCTCTGCGCCCAGCCGCCGGCGCACAAACGCGGCCAATGTTTCGTCCCGGCCGTCGCGGCGTGGGGGGATGAACAGGTCCAGACCCATGCGCAGCTTGCCGAGCGGCGAAATGAGCGGCGAGAGCGCGAATGGCATGAGCTTCGTCGGCACGATCAGCAGCACGCCATCGGGCAGCGGCACGGGACGCCCGCGGCTCACCACGTAGGTCTTGCGGCTGGCGTCGTTCGTGCCGAGCAGCCGGTCGCCCAGGCCCAGTTCCCCAGCCAGTTGTGCGGCCCATGGCTTCTGCGCGATGAAGGAGTCCGGCCCGCCCTCGATGACGAATCTGCCCGCGCCCTCGATGGCGACCTCTTCGGTCAGGATCTTGCCGCCCCAACGGTCGGATTTCTCCAGCACCGTGCAGCGCAGGTTCAGGCCGGCCGCCTGCGCCTGCCGGATGAGATACCAGGCCGTGCTCAGCCCGGCAATGCCGCCGCCGACCACGACAACGTGCTGCGAAGTTGTCTCGTTACTCATGATAGTCTGCCTGTTCTAAGGAGCGCACTCGGGATTGCACTTCCGAGTGCGCTCGCACGATGCTTGCCAGTGCGTCCACCAATTCCAGGCTGTCATTGAGCATGGGCGTGCGTTCCACGTGCGCGCCTGCCTCGGTAGCGACCTGCTGCAACTCGATGTCCAGGTCGTACAGGACCTCGACATGGTCCATCAGGAAGCCCACAGGTGCGACGAGCATGTCACGTATACCTGCCTGCGCCTGGGCGAGGACGACTTCTTCTATTGAGGGGCCAAGCCAGCGTTCGCCGCGACGCCCGGCACTCTGATAGGCCAATGTCCAGCGGTCTGCGGGCAAGCTCACCATCTCTGCGACCGCGGCGGCAGTTGCGCGCACCTGCGCGTCGTATGGATCGCCCTGTTCGACGATGGAGGCCGGCAGGCTGTGCGCGGTGAAGACGACCTTCACACGGTCGGCTTCAGCGAAGCGTGCGAGCGTATGCCGGGCGCGCGCGGCCAGCCCTGCCAGATACTCCGGCTGGAGATGCCAGGAGCCCACGAAGTCGATCGCCATGTCTGCGCCCGGAGCCGCAAGCGCCTCGTCCAGTCGCTGCCGGTACGCGCCGATGCTCATCCGGCTGTAGTGCGGGGCCAGGCAGATCGCTGTCGCACGCGTTACGCCTAGGGTGACCATCTGTGCGACGGTGTCCTTGATATATGGGTGCCAGTGGCGCATGCCTATGAAGACCGGCAGGTCGAGCTTCTGTTGCAGTCTTTCGGCCAGGCTTTGCGTGATGTCCAGCAGCGGCGACCGGCCGCCGATCAGGCGGTAGCGTTCGGTGAACTCCTCGACCAGGGCGGGCGGCGTGGGCCTGCCCCCGCGGATGTCTGCAAGGTAGGCCGGGACGTCAGCCAACTGCGCCGGCCCGCCATACGCCAGGAGCAGGACAGCCGTGTTCATGTCGTCGCCCCCTGCCATACGGCTCTGCCGATGAAGAAGGGACCGAGCTGGCTCAGGTAGGTGGAGGTCTGTTTGGTCTTGCGCATGCGCTGCACGATCGAAGAGAGCGGGTAGAGTTCGGGACCAATCAGGCCGACCACAAAGTCATTATCGTTCTTGTCGAGCCCGAAACAGGCCAGCCGAATGTCGGTGCCGTAGCCGGCGCGACCATAGGCGTGGCCGATGCCGCCATGTTCCGCAAGGATGACGCGTTGTTCGGCTGCGCTCAGGTGCTCGAAGGAACCGCTGCGCCGGAGCGGATACCAGATCGCCCACGGGGATGCCGGATCGCACACCTTACGTATGGGCCGTGTGAGCAACGCATCCTCCAGGTCGGTCTCGTGGCCGATGGCATACGTGCGGCCGAGCATCGTGTACTCGGGCTTTGGAGCCAGGGTGCTGAATGGCGGCCGGTGCAGGAAGGCCCTTAGCTCCGTCAGGAAGAAGGCCGGGTCCTGGCTGAACGTCAGCAGCGCGACACCATACGGATCGTTGATGTCCTCGTACAGCACGCCAGGGAAGTGGGCAGCGGCAAGCGCATCGACGAGCAGTGCAGTGTTCTCGCTGCCGCCGGATGCCAGGAGCTGCATGAAGAGACGCCGGTCGAGCGTGATCGCGGTGCCTTCCCCAAGCTGGCTCTTCTCGCGCAGGTCGAGCCCCGCGTCAGCATCCTGGGTCATCGGACTTCCTCGTGCTGAGCGGCGCGCGTGGCCAGCGGCTCGTACATGCAGAAGGGCTCTTCGCCCAGGTATTCCATGGTCATGCCGTAGGCGCGCGCCCGGCAGCCGCCGCACACCCGCTTGAACTCGCACAGCCCGCACTTGCCGCCGAGGAGGTCGGGGTCGCGCAGTTCAGCGAAGAGGGGCGAGGCCTCCCAGATCTCGCGGAACGTCTGCCGGCGGATGTTTCCCGCCTCCACGGGCAGGTAGCCGCAGGGGAAGACCTCCCCGCGGTGGCTGACGAAACAGACGCCGGTTCCGGCGAGGCACCCCTTGCTCATCGCGCTCATGGCTTGGCGGGCCTGTTCATTTGCGCCATCGTGGCCGCTGCCTGCGGCGTGCCCCATGTTCGCCTGCCGGTGATGGCTGGCCGGCCGTGCGCGTACGATGCCCGCGCGGCGTTCCTCGGCCTGGCGCTGACGCACGATGCGGAAATAGTGCGGCGCGCACGTGGCCTTGAGTTCGATGCCGCCGGCCATCTCCGCGTCATACATCCAGTTCAGGACCTGTTCATATTCGGTGGGCGTGATCTGTTGGTCCTCTGCGATCTCGACGCCGCAGCCCACCGGCACAAGGAGGAAGAGATGCAGCGCCTGCGCGCCGAGGTCCTTGGCCATCGCCAGGGTTTCGGGCATCTGGTGGACGTTGTGGCGCGCGACGGTGGTGTTGATCTGGAACGGAACGCCCGCGGCCGTCAGGTGTTCGATGCCTGCAAGCGCCTGTGCGTACGCGCCTGCGCCGCGGAAGATGTCATGCGTCGCGGCGTCTGCGCCGTCAAAGCTGACGCTGACGCGGCGGATGCCGCTGGCCGCGATGCGTCCGGCGACCTCACGGTCGATCAGCGTGGCATTCGAGGCCAGCGCAACGATCAAGCCCAGGTCGGAGGCATGGCGCGCGATGTCGAAGATGTCCGGGCGGAAGAGCGGTTCGCCGCCGGAAAGCACGAGGATGGTCTGTCCGGCTGCAGGCGCGAGTTCTGCGATCTGCTCCACCAGGCGGAAGGATTCCGCCCGCGTCAGGTCCTGCGGCAGGAGTTGGTCCGCAACGGTCGTGCGGCGGCAGTGGATACAGGCCAGGTTACAGCCGGCGGTCGTTTCCCAGAAGACCAGCCGGGGCGGGGGATATGCAGATGGTTGCAAAGGTATATCCTCGGTGCAGGATGGCCCGACGAACTTGCGTTGGGCTTGCATTCTGTCCGTCCGCAGGTACAGCGGCGCTACGGAGATGATGGGGCTGACAGATTCGACGGGCGTGCCGACTCGAACGCAGACAGCATCGCCAGCAACATGCTATCAAGGAACGTATTCATCCGGTCATACAGCCGCCAGGTTTCGGCATCGGGCGCGCCGGCCAGCGCACCGGCCTGGTAGACCGAATCCATGATGTTCCGCCGGACGTGGACGAAGGTCTCCAGCGTCTCCAGCAGCGAAAGGCCGGTCCGCTGGCAGGCCAGACCGTAACCATTGGCCAGGCGCCGGCCTTCCTCCAGGAACACATCACCGCCGTTCGTGCGCGTGGCATACTGCATGAGCACGGCCATCAGGCGCTGCCCATCGTGACGCATGGCCGCGCGCTGCGCGTCATCCAGCCGCCCGTACCACGGCTGCTGCTGGAGTTCGAGATGCTCGGGGCCGCCCATCGGCGCGAGCGGTGCGCCGAGCATGCGCGTGTAGGCTTGGAACTGCCCCTGGTGCATCCCGGACAGGAACGCAGCCAGCTCCGGGCGGCTGAAGCGACGCCGGCCGCCCGGCGTGCGGATGCAGGGCACCTGGCCCGCATCCGCCCACCGGCGCAGGGTGGTGAAGTGGACGCCCAGAAAGTCTGCCGCTTCGCTCAACTCGAGCCAGTCGGCGCGGTCAATGGATTTAGCCATCGTGTGATTCTATGTATATCTATGTAAAGATATGGGATTCTATGTGTGCCTAAGGCTGCGGTAGTATAGCGGCAAAATGCACAGGGGTCAAATCGAGAGGGGGAGCCAGAGCTGCACGGTCACCGCGCTGAAGACGATGAGCATTTGTCCGGGACCATAGGTCAGCCAGACGAGGTTATCGCCGAGGCGGGATTGGCGCTGCCTGAACAGGCCGGCCGCAATGCGCACATCGCTGAAGAAGAGGGCTGCACCCAGCGCGAAGGGGATGAATGCGGAGAGGCGGGTGGCGAGTCCGGTTGCCAGGCCCGCGGTGCTTCCCAGGAGCAGGGCATACAGCAGGGCCACAAAGTGGAAGGCTGACGGCTTCTGCCCGCGCATCACGAGCACGTACCAGCCCGCAGCTCCCACGAGCAGCCAGGCGACCCACGCGCCGGTGCCGGCGGGGCCCCAGGGCAAACCGAGGCTGAGTCGGACAAGCAGCGCCGCCCCGATGTACAGGACGTGGCCCAGGCCGAAGGCGGCCATCCCGGCAATCGTTCGGTCGGGTGCGGGCAGCACGCCTGCCATGAACAGGTCACCCAGCAGCCCCAGCGTCATGCCTCCGGCAACCAGCAGGGGGAAGATGCTGAGCGCCACCCCGTGGCTGAAAGCGTAGGCGCCCCAGGCCGTAATGGCCAGCACCAGCGACGAGAGCATGCGTGTGGCAGTCTGAATGCGCAGGCGGCGGGGTGTGCCCGGGCGAGCCTGCAGGAAGCCGCCCACGAGCAGCGCGGCCCAGGCCGTGAACTGCGCAGCCAGCCAGGCCTGTTGCGCAGCGTTGAGCGATGAGAACATCAGCGTTCTCTCCTTGAGACCGATCTATCGCGTCGGATACCCCGTCGCGTCGCGAATCTCCTCGTACAGCGGCCGCAGCCGGGTGTACATCCGCTCATACACCCGATGATACAGCCGGTCATATAGCTTGTGGCGCGCTGCATCCGGCTCGAAAACCTCGCTGACCCGCGTCATCTCCGCCACAGCAGTCGAGAAATCGGGGTGCAGGCGCAGCCCGACAGCCACGTCCATCGCCGCGCCCAGCCCGGACGTCTCGTACAGGTGTGGCCGGGCGACGGGCAGGCCGAAGACATCTGCGGTGAGCTGCATGGTCGCATTGCTCTGCGAGCCGCCGCCGGCCGCGCGCAGCTCCGTGATGGGAATGCCGCTGCGCCTTTCGCTCCGTTCCTTGCCCTCCCGTAGGGCATAGGCCAGCCCCTCGAGGATCGAGCGGTAGACGTGCGCGCGGGTGTGCACATCGCCGAAGCCGATGATCGCGCCCTTGGCTTCCGGGCCGGGCATTTTCAACCCGGGCGACCAGTACGGCTGCAGCACCAGCCCCATCGATCCTGCCGGCACGGCAGCCACCAGGTCGTCCAGCAGCACCTCCGGCTCGATGCCCTGTTCCTCGGCGCGCTTGAGCTCCGGATAGCCGAACTGCTCCTTAAACCAGGTGACCATCCAGAAACCGCGGTAGACCTGGACTTCGAGGCTGTGCGCGCCCGGCACCGCAGATGGGTATGGCGGGATGAGGGGGATAACCTCGACATAACGGCGATGCGTCGTGTTGATGGTGGCCGTCGTGCTGTAGCTCAGGCAGCCGATGTGCGGCTCCAGGCAGCCCGCGCCGATGATTTCGCACGCCTTGTCGGCTGCAGCTGCGATGACGGGCAGCCCGATGGGGATACCCGTGGCTTCGGCGGCCTCCCGCGTGATGGTCCCGATCTGGCTCGTGGGGGGCGTCAGGTCGGGCAGGACTGCGGGGTCCATCGGGACGGCCTGCCATTTCCAGTCGGTGGGCTTCGCCCAGTGCAGCCGCTTGTAGTCGAACGGCACGTAGCCCACCTGGCAACCGACCGAGTCTGCGAACAGGCCGGTGAGCCGGTGGGTGAGGTAACCGGAGAGAAACAAATACTTGTACGTCTGCGCCCAGATGTCGGGCTGGTGGACGCGCAGCCAGTTGGCTTCAGCCTCGGCCTGCAGGTAAGCCACGGTCTCCGTCATGCCGGAGACGCGGAAGGCCGCGCCCCACAGGCCTGCCACCGGGGGCAGCCCCTCTGTGCGCCGCTGGTCGAGCCAGACGATGGCCGGGCGCAGCGGGTTACCGGCCTTATCCACGTTGATGACGGTGGAGCGCTGCGTCGTGATGGCGACCCCGGCCAGCCGTTCCCTCAGCCGGGCGGGCAGATTCATGGAGTCGCTCTGCCGCCACAACTGCTGGCAGGCCTGGCTGAGCGACTGCCAGTAGTACTCGGGGTCCTGCTCGGCCCAGCCGGGCTGCGGTGACACGTACGGTTGGATTACCACCCGCGACTTGCCGAGCAGGTTGCCCCGCAGGTCGAATACCAGTGCGCGCACGCTCTGCGTGCCGTTGTCGATTGCCAGCAGAAGGTCTTTCAAGCTGTATCCCGCCTTGAGTCTCAGGAGGGTGCTGTGGGCCGGTCGGAGACCGGCCCACAGTGGAAGTTCCCGAAGGTTCTTACTCTACGATCATCCGATCGACGCCGGTGCGCCCGAACGTCTCCGGCGCGTACATCTCTTCCGCCTTCGCGGGTGGGACGATGAACGTGCCGGGCGTCGTGGCGCGGGCCACGTAGGTGTACTCGTGGACGCCCGCCCAGAGGTACGATGCGAACGCCTCGGCGCGCTGGTCGCGCAGATTCTGGTGTTCATACCAGGGGCCCCACCACCAGTAGTAGCCCCTGGAGAGCGGCTGAGGCTGCCCCTCATCGCCCGGCACGGGACCTGTCACGGCCAGCGCCGGGTTGAGCGCCTCCAGGCCCGCAGGGAGCGGGTCCACCAGCGCGACGTGATGGCGAACAGCTGGCGCGACCATTGTCAGGCGAACGCGCACCCGCGCGCCGGCCTTAACATGCCACACGCCGTCCGCGTCCTTCGTTACATCATCGGTGTTATCCACGCCTTCGTAGGTTCGTTCAACGGTGAAGCCGGCCTCGTAAGGCGGCAGGTTGAGGTCGCGCGGCGCATACCGCATGCCCAGCCGGTAGTATAACCGGCCCGGCCCGTCCTTGCTGATGATGAGGTCCTCCTGCTCGACCACTTCCTCCGCGACGACGGCCATCGGCACGTCGGTCTGGTGGTAGTCCGTCGTTCGCCCGCGGAAGGTGGACTCCCCGGCATACTGGTCGCCCAGCCAGATGCGGGCCACGAAGTCCGGCGTCTGCGCCTCGTAGGTGTTGAAGTACCGGTCGAGCGCCAGCAGGATGAAGACGTTCTCCTGCGTGTTCGTCCAGCGGCCGGCCTTGCGATGGCCGAGCAGCCCGGCGACCAGCTTCGGGATGAGGTCGCTGTCCGGCTGGTCCTGGATCAGGGCATCCAGCAGGATGCCGTCCGCGCGACGGTCGGAGTGCAGGATGACGTAGCCCTGGTCAGCGTAGTCGGTGACGAAGTGGGCCGCGCCCGCGGTCTCGGTCACCCGGTTGAGCAGGTGCCGGCGGATGGCCGCAACCTCCGTCTGCGAGCCCGCGTCGTCACTGAGCACGGGCAGCAGCCAGCCGATGGCCTCGGGCGACAGCTTCTCCAGCCCGGCCTCGTTGACGAGCCGCCGCGCCCGCGCCGTGTCCCGGTCGCCCATCTGCGCCCGCACGTTCAGCGCGTACGCGGTGAGCGTCTGCTTGATATCCTCGCTGTACCACGAGGGATAGTGCTGCTCTATTTTCTGCAGATACGCGAGCGCCTGTTGGAGCATGTCCTGGGGTACATCGTAGCCCTTCATCTTCGCGCGCTGCAGCGCATGCGCGACGTGGATGCTGTGATACGGCCATGACTCGTACCCGCGCACCCAGATGGGGAAGCCGCCGTCAAAGTTCTGCATGCCGCGCAGCCGTTCGATGTCCCGCGCGACCGCCGCCTCGATCTCGGCGGGAGGTGGCAGGCCTTCCGCCTCGAACGCGGTCAGCACGTCGCGCAGCGCGGCGATCGCCAGCACGCGCGATGCCAGTTGCTCCGAGCACTCGAACGGGTACGAGACGAGATAGAGCACCGCATCGGTCAGCGCCTGGAGCGCGGTCGAGGACGTGGTAATCTCCAACCCGCCGAACTGCGTGAACACGCCGGTCGGCGCGATGACCGGTTGCGCAACCGCACCCTCGTCCAGCACGCCGTAGACCGCAAAGGCCTCGGTCGTGGCCGGCGTGTACACCGGCAGCGTAAAGCTGGCCGCGTCCGCCCACTCGCCCGCGGTGGCAGCCACCTGGAAGCGCGCGGTGCCGGCCTGCTCGATGAACGCCGCGAAACGCACCTCCACGCGATCGTTCGCGGGCACGGTGACGCGGCGACCGTTCCTGTCCGCCAGCCCGACATTCGTGCTGCGGACCGCGACATCCACCGTCAGCGGCTCGTCCGTCTGGTTCTGCAGCACGACCGGCAGCTCGAACTGGTCGCCGAAGTTGAGGAAGCGCGGGGGCGACGGCCGCACCATCAGCGGCAGCCGCGCGGTGATGGCCGCCTGGCTCTTGCCAAACTGCTTGCCGCCAGCCACCGCGACGACGATCACCCGGTAGCGCGTCAGGTTGTCGGGCAGCTTCACGGTCAGACGCGCGCGGCCCTCTGCGTCGGTGGCGACCGCTGGCGACCAGTGTGCCAACGGGTTGAAGTCCTGGCGGATGGTGATGGGCGCGCCCGGTTCCTGCCCGGCTGCGGCATCCATCTGAACTTCCTTTTCAACCGACTGCGTCGCCATTGCCGCGGGCATCGGCGCGGCGGCAGGGGCGGCTTCTTCGGCGGCAGGCTGCTCGGGTGCTGCTGCGCCCGTTACCATATCGCGCGACGCTCGGTCGGCCGCGTCCAAGTCAAGCTGGTCCGGGCTGGCGAGGACGATGTTGGGCCGGTTGTGGTAGTCGTTGACCTCCGTCCAACGTTCGCTGTAGAACACGGTGAGCGGGTCGGGCACGTCGTAGCCGGTCAGGGCCAGAATGGACTCGTCCACGACCGCGACGGCCAACTCTGCGTTGGCGACCGGATTCCCCGCTGCATCGAGCGCCAGCACATCCACCTCGGTCGTGCCGCCCGGCTCCAGCTTCTCCGCCAGCGGCTTGACCTCCAGCGAGAGCGTCCTTGCCAGCGGCGGGACGAGCAGGTTCAGCTCCCCGCGGGCGAACGCGGGCCGCTTGGGCAGCTCTGCCGACGGCGTGGGGACGTCCGGCTCGGTCTGCGCGGCATCTTCAGTCCGCTCGGCTGCGCCGACGAGGTCCACCTGGATGTAGACGTTCGGAACGTAAGCGTCCTCGATGGGGATGCGCAGCGTGTAGGACGGGCCGTCCACGGTGAAGCGTTCGCTGCGGACGAGGCCCGAGCGCCGCAGGGTCAGCAGGCCCTCCGCCGGGTAGAACGGCGCCTGCACCAGGATCTCGGCGGTCTCGCCGGCCCGGTATTCTCGCTTATCGGGGATCAGGGTGATTTCTTCCTGTTCCACATTGCGCTGGGGCCGGCGGTCACCGCCGCTCACCCAGCGTGTAATCTGCGTCTGGTTGGGCCGCTCCTGCTCGTCAAGCACGGTTGCGGTGATGCGGTACGTGCCGCCCTCCGGCGTCTCGAACGTGCAGCGCACGGGGTCGTTGCCGGAGGCAACGACACACGTCTGGCTGTCCGCCGGTTCCTCGCCCCAACTCGTGCCCGTGTTGCGCCAGACGAGCCGTTCGGCCACGACCGTGACCTCGACCTCCGGCGCAACATTGCCGTCAAGGTCGGTCACGATAATGTCGACATCGATAGGCTCGGTTCGCTCGACGAAGAGCCGGTCCGTCTTGAGCCCGACATAGAGGGACGCGGGATGCACCAGCACGCTGGTCTGGCTGGTCCAGGCCTGCCGGTTGACATCCATCACGGTGGCAGAGGCATTGACGGTCGATGGTTCGGGTGGCTCGACCGCGCGGAAGTCGATGTGCAGCCGGTGGATGCCGGCCGCGTCGGTCGTGCCGGTCATCGTTTCAGCGGTCTCGACCACCGGGCCGCCGCGGCCATAGGGGCCCTCCATCCGATAGCTGTACCACCAGGGAATCCAGCGGCCGAAGGTGAAGTCGTCCCAGCCAGGCGGGCTGTAGGTGCTGCGCTGCGAGGTAACGGTCCAGGTCACGTCTGCATTGGGCAGCGCGCCGCCCGCGTAGTACGCGGCACTGACCTCCAAGTCCGCGCCGCCGCCGACGAAGTGCGGCTGCGGGGAGACGACCGAGGCCTTGACCTCATATTCGGGCCGGCGGAACTCCTGCACCTGGAACATATGCTGGTACCAGGGATTATCCAACTTTCCACGGACGCCGGTCGCTTCCAGCGCCAGGTAGGTCTCCCCGAGATTGACGTTGTCCGGGATCGTGAAGCTGAAGTCAAACCCGCCGAGCGCGTTTACGTCTGCGAGGCCGTCCAGCACCTGGTTGCCGCGGGAGTCCTGCAGGCGATAGGTCACGCCTTCGGCCGCGCCGGCCAGCTCGCCGACGTCGCCGCGCGGCCCTGCACCGATGATGCGCAGCCAGCCCTTGACGTGGACTTCCTCGCCGGGCCGGTAGATGCCGCGGTCATCGAAGACGTACCAGCGCAGCGAGTCGGTGAGGGGCTGCTGCCGCCAGCCGCCGCCGTCGTCCCAGTAGTAGGTGTTCTGCGGCAGGAAGGCCGTGTCATCGCCCTGTCGCGCGATGAGCATCTGCGCAGGCCTCCCCGCGGGCAGCGGCAGGGTTGCCGTGCCATCGGCATCGGTCGTCGCGGCGCCGCCCGAACTCAGCGAGAGCTCGGCGCCCGGGAGCGGTGCGCCGTCGCGCAAGTCGTTCGCCCAGGCCAGCATCTGGCCCTGGTCCACGAACGCGTCCAGGCCGATGCGCGTGCCCTGGATCCAGGCGAAGAGCACCGGTGCGCGATTGCCCCGTTGGGTGAAGATGGCGGGCAGGGCGCTGCGTTCCGGCTCCACGATCACGATGATATGCCCCAACCCCCCCGGCAGCGCTTCGCTGAGGTCGATGCTCGTCTCGGTGAGTTGGTCGGCGCGCGCTTCGACGTTGACGGTTTGCGAAAGCACCTGTCGGCCTGGCGGCGTCGGAAGTCCCGCCTGCTGCCAGACGTTACGCTGGAATTCCAGGTAGCGCTGCCAGTCGCCGGGTGTGACCGCATAGGCCCGCACCGTCAGCCGCGTGAAGTTGATGCTGTAAACGGTATAGACCGGCTTTGCCATCGGGTCGAGCACGATCAGGTTGCCGCCCGGTGCGCTCAGCATGGGCTGGCTGGAGCCGACGACGAAGGTTAGCTCCTGCTCCTGATCGAGCGATTGGCCAAAGATATCCTTGATGCCCGTGCCGACGCGGACGACGTAGGTCGTGCGGCCCTGGCTGCGGCCCTGGATCATCAGCGTGTCGCCCCAGACGTTGACGGTTGCGCCGGGCAGGTCGGGGATGATGACGAGTTGTTCGGCCGTGACCGTGGCCGCATCGAGCGGGTTGCTGAAGCGGATGTTCCAGGGCGTGAAGGGCGCGCACTCGCCGCCCCAGCCGCACTGGTGCTCCAGGATGCGCAACGGACCGTACGTGCGGAGGGAGAAGGTGTAGGGCTCGGACGTGGTCAGCGGACCTTCGAGCGAGGGCACGCCGGGCCCGACCGTGACGGTGACCTGGCTGTCGCCCGTGAACGGCTCGACGGGCCGGAACACCAGCCACCTGCCTTCGAGGCTGCGCTTGGCGTATTGGCTCACGGTTTCGTCCGCACTGATCTCGTTTTCGGTGGCGAGCCGCAGCGGGAATTCCGTGTCTCCGACCGTGGCATTGATCGTCTCGAGCACGGCCTCCGGGCTGACGCGCTGGTCGAACGCGACGAAGATGAGCGGGTCGCGCTGCACCGGCCCTTCCTGCGGCCACGCGGTTTGCACCTGGGGTGGCGGGGTCGTGAAGGTGAAGGTGACAGCCTCGGCCAGCTTCCCGCCGGTCGCAGAGGTCGTGCCTGCGGGAATCTCGACCGTGTAAGTCGTCGCCATCGGGAACCGCCCGGCGGCCATGCTCCCGGCCTGCCCGAGCGGCTCGAAGACGAGCGTCTTGGTGCCCACCCAGCGCCACTGGCCCTCGGGCTGCGGCGACAGGGTGATGGGCACCGGCAATTCGGACAGGTCGGCCAGGCCGGTCAGCGCGACCATCGGCTGGTTGAACGTGACGCTCAGGTTCGCGGCCAGCGGCACGTCGCCTTCGGGTGCATACCGCACGACCTCCAGGGGCCCGGCGTCCACGACGGGCGTCTCCACCGGCGCGGGCGCGGGGAAGGGTTCCTTGACCACCACGCCCGGCCGCGGCGCAGGCAGCGATTGGGCCGGGAAGCGGAAGTCCTGCACATCGCTCGCTTCCCCTTCGAGGGGCGGCAGGCGATTCAGGATGCTCTGTGCGTCTGCCTCGCTGAGCGGCTCGCCGGTCGCGAGCGGGTTACGCTCGGCGACAGGCGGCTGGTCGGCACCGGCTGACAATTCATAGTCAAGGCCCGACGCGGGTTGCGGTGTTGCGGGCACTTCGATGACCACCTGGCTCGTCGGCGCATCCGCCGGCGGCCGCGGGGGCGGCGGCGCTCCGCCCACACATGCGCTCAGCGCAACCAGCGTCAGCAGCGCAGCTATCACGAAAAGCAGGTAAGAACGCGTAGACCTGGGCATAGGATCCTCCTTTGGACACAGCCGATTCCATTATACCAGAACGGCACGCATTATGGACGCTGTACCTCTGCAGGAAGTTTCACGCCTACGACTTAATGGCGAGCCCGTTGCCGCGCGTCAGTAAGCAGTGTATACTGGGCGTACTTGATACTATGGGTTCGACGCCCTTCTATCTCGTTGGGAGGTCAACAATGAATCCCATGACTGAGTTGCGATCGTTGATAGCGAAGCACCTGGATGCCGAGGAACTCCGCACGCTCTGCTTCGATCTGCGCGTCGATCATGATTCGCTGCGCGGAGAGGGCAAGGAGGCCAAAGTACGCGAGCTGGTCGCGCTGATGCAACGTACGGGGCGTATGCCGGAACTGCTTGCGGAGCTCGGCAGGGTGCGGCCCCAGGTACCGTGGCCGGAGGTACCGGCTGTCTCTCTAGCTCAGTTCAGTCGCCGGCCCGTGCTGGCAGTTGTTGTGTTCGTCGCGGTGGTGGGGAGCATTGCGTTCGCCCTGTTGCGAAACTCTGGCGGCGGCTGTGGGAGCAAACTGGTCGATGCGCCGGGATACTATCTCAGAGGTATCGAGCAACGGGAGGTCGGGGAATACGCATGTGCTGAGCGCGACTTTCGCGCCGGCCTGGCTCTCGCCACGCGCGATGCCGAGCGCGGACAACTCTACTACGGGCTTGCCAGCATCGCGGTCATCCGTGAAGAGCTGTCCGGCCCTGCTGAAGCGGTGACGCTTGCGGAAACAGGGCTGACCTATGCCGCCGGCGATCCGCCCTTGATTCTGGTTGAGGGTCTGGCGCTTTGCCGATTGGGCCGTCGTGAGGAAAGTGAGGCGCAGATCAGGAAATACCTGGACCTCGGCGGCAGTCCGAAGGTGCCCCGCATTGAGATCGAGCAACTTCACGCAGAACTCCGTGCAGGGCAGGAAGTGGCGGATGATTGCTACGGCCTTGCCGTCAGCCTCCTGCCCTGACACGGGTGCTAGTGCGCATGCGGGTGATGATGCTCGGCGTGCCAGTGGAAGGTGCCGGTATCGAGCGTCAGGTTTGACCCGATCACTGCCTGCCACTGCTGAGGCCATTTGGTACGATCCTGTTCGTTGGTGGCGCCCGTCATGTAGTCCATGAAACGCCCGTCCAACTCATTGGCTCGTTCACTGGGGAGGCTTTGCAGTTGGGGCCGGTAGCTCATCTCCGCAAACCCAAGCTTGCGGCGGATCGACACCTTATCGGCGCCGGCCCGCAGGATAGCCAGCTGGGCCGCAGCGGACAGAGACAGGATCGATTCGCAATCGGGCTCCGCGTCTCCCAGCGTCCTGTCAACCACCGCGATGACCTCAGCGTGCCGCTGAGCAGTGTAGAATTTGCCTTGTTGGAACAGCTCTCTGAGACAGGGTTGCCCGGCTGTTACTGACATCGGCACCTCGAGAACTGCGTCGACGATGCCGGCCAGGTCCGCAACCATCAGCTCGATCCTGCCTCGACCATCGGGCGCATCCAGCTTTGCTGCCTCCGGCCATCTTTTGCGCCATGCGTTTTCCTGTGCGTCAGCGATGTCGTGCAGTTCTTGTTGGTAGGCGGGATGGGCCCCTTCCAGAGCTGCCATCCGGCGGAGCACATGGACATGCGTGAAAGGCCGCAAGTAGGGAGAAGGGTGCTCACCGTCATCGTGGCCGAGGGTTTGATCGTCCGTGCGACTGGCCAGGCTCGTCTGCATCGCCCAGCCACTGGCAGGCCCCGCAACCAGCGTGCCATAGATGTCTGCGAACAACTCCTCGAGCCAGCCGAGCCAGGTGCTGAAGACCTGGCCGATGTGGCGGAAGATCGGCATCCCGGTTCGGTTCGTAATCGTCATCTCAAGTGAGGCGGCGAGCCGCTGCACCACCGCAGTCTCCAGGCGGCTGCGGAACTCGCTGAAGTCGAGTGCGTTGGCTGGTCCATTCCAGAAGATGTAATGACCTGCCTCGTGGGGGATGGCCAGCCAGCTTTCCGGCAGGTGCAGGGCCGAGTAGGGCGCCCCGATTAGTGGTGCCTGTGAAAAGGCGAAGCGGGTGATATCATATACCTTGTGAAAGTAAGTGACAGCGCGGGCCGCCGTGTCAACCGGCAGCACCGGTGACAGGCTTTCCTGGGCCAGTTGATCCAGATGGCGCAGACGGTCTCGGTAGCGCACCAGGTCGCGCTGTTCGAGAGCCTGTTGAATGGTGTCCCACTCAGCCACCAGGCGCGCTTGGGCCTGGTATAGCACGACGTTCAGGTTCGTGCGGTCCGCCCGGTAGATTTCGGGGTCAATTCGCTCGAAGAACTGATAGAACTTGTAGGCGAAGTAACCCGTCTCGCTGACCAGCTTAGCCAGTTGCTCGGCGCCCTGTTTCCTCTCGTATTCCAGCCAGAAGTTGATGCTCTTGAACAAGCTGTCCCACTCATCACGAACGGTGACAGCGCTCGCCTCGTCGCCCAGGGTAGACCTTTGGCGTTCTGGCAGAGGGTAGCCTTTCTCGGTCATCGTGTCCCCCTTGTGCCCCTGGCAAAACAGTGTCTCTCGCCGGCAGAATCAGGACACCTGCAGCGCTGGCTGGCAGCCGATCATTATGCGGCAGGTTCTTCCTGTTGCCAACATAACATGGCCAACGATGCTTTGTCAAACTGTAATATGATTATGTTGGTAAGGTCGCGAGGAAGTCCCATAGCTCGACCGTGGGGCGGAAGCCGAGGCGGTAGACC
>CAZTMA010000123.1:3151-17300 GCA_964614645.1 uncultured Anaerolineales bacterium | reverse complement strand
GTCTCCAGGTCCAGGTCGTTGGTCGGCTCGTCGAACACCAGGACGTTGGCCGGCTTGGCGAAGAGCCGTGCCAGCAGCAGCCGGTTGCGCTCCCCGCCGGACAATGTGCCCGCATAGACGCGCGTCCGCTCGGGCGGAAAGAGGAAGTCCTGCAGGTAGCCGATGATGTGACGCCGCCGGCCGTTGACCACGACGTAGTCTGCGCCGTCCATCACATTATCGAACACCGTCCAGTCCTCGCGCAGCTGGCCGCGCAACTGGTCGAAGTACGCGATGGCGAGGTTCGTCCCGTGGCGCACTGTGCCCGCCTGCGGCGCCAGGTCGCCCAGCAGCAGGCGCAGCAGCGTCGTCTTGCCCGAGCCATTCGGCCCCACGATGCCCAGGCGATCCCCCCGCATGATGGTCGTGGAGAAGTCCTTCACCACGGGCTGTCCGCCGTAAGTGAAGCTGAGGTTCTCGGCCTTGAGCACCAGCCGGCCAGACCGCTCGGCCTCGTGGATGCGCATGCGCAGCAGGCCGCCCTCACGGCGCTGCAGGCGCTGCTCGCGCAGCCGCTCCAGCGCGCGCACCCGGCCCTCGTTGCGCGTGCGCCGCGCCTCGATGCCCTGGCGAATCCACGCTTCCTCCTGCGCCAGTTTCTTGTCGAACTCAATCGTCTGCGTGGCCTCTGCATCCAGCACAGCCTGTTTCCGCGCCAGGAAGGTGGTATAGTCGCACGCCCAATCCACCAGGCGGCCGCTGTCCACCTCGATGATGCGCGCGGCCAGCCGGCGCAGGAACGTGCGGTCATGGGTCACGAAGACGAGCGTGCCGCGGTAGCGCGCGAGGTAGTCCTCCAGCCAGGTGATGGCATCGATATCAAGGTGGTTGGTCGGCTCGTCGAGCAGCACCAGATCGGGGTCGCTGACCAGGCCGCGCGCCAGCAGCACCCGGCGCTTGTAGCCGGCAGAGAGGCTGCGGAAGTCTGCGTCAGGGTTGAGCTGCATGCTCTTCAGGATGGTCTCGACCTGCTGGCGGCTGCGCCAGACGGCCTCGGCCTGCAGCTCGTCATGGACGGCCGGCGCGCGCGCCTCCTCCGGGGGCAGGCCGCTCTCGACGACCTGGCCGACCGTGCCGCCCAGGTCATCGGGCACATCCTGCGCCAGATATGCGACGCGGAGCCCCTGCTGGCGGAACACGACGCCCTCGTCGGGCAGCATCGTGCCTGCGAGCAGCTTCAGCAGCGTGGTCTTGCCGGTCCCGTTGCGGCCCAGCAGGCCAATGCGCTCGCCCGGCTCCACCTGCAGGTCGATCCCCTCCAACACGAGAGGCCCGCCGAACCCGATCGTAACATCGCGCAGCGTAATCAATGCCATAGGCCCTATTATACGCATGTCGGTCAAGAGCGCGTCATCAAGTGTGAACAGGTGAAGAGGTGAGCAGGTGAAGAGGTGATGTGGAGTCGAGGCTTCAGTTTGCATCTGGATGGGCTGTCTGTACTCTCTGTGGCTGCACCGGTGTGGTACAATGGACTCACAACCTCGCAGGCTCTACACTCGTGCGCCACAGGAGGCAGTATGGCTGAGAAGCAAGGAACCCCGTTGGAGCAGGTCGGCGGACTGCGGCCCGGCGTGGCCGAGGCGCTGCGCCCGTTCTGGATCACGACCGTCGAGGAACTGGTCACGGCGGTCTTTGAGGAGAAGGGACGGGCCGGCCTGGCGCATGTGCTGCGCATGTCGCCGGCAGAGCTGGATGCGCTGGGTCGCGAGCTGCTGCCGCAGGTGCTGCCCGCGGTCCGGGAGCGCATCCACGTCCCGCCGGAAGCGAAGGCGACGGGCGCGCTCGATACGCTGGACCGCAGCCTCCCGCGCGACCGGTCACGCACCCTCGAAGTGCTGCCACCACGTGCGTCGCTCGTCGGCAAGATGCCGTCCGTCCGCAACCAGGGACCCCGGGGCACATGCGTGGCGCACGCCTGCACCGCACTGCGCGAATACCTGACCGGCGACCGCGAGACCGATCTGTCCGAGCAGTACCTCTACTGGGCCGCACGGCAGAAGCTCTTCACTCCCATCCTCAAGGACCGGCCCGGGCTGCTCCTGGCTTACGGCATGGCCGCGCTGTGCGAGCACGGCATCCCGCCCGAGGACGCCTGGCCGTACAACCCCGCCCAGATGCCGGGGAACGAAGACCAGGGTCCGCCCCCGGCCGGCATTGAATCCCAGGCCCGGCCCAACCGCCTCCACCGGTACAAGGGCATCTTCCCGCGCGACACCTACAGCCTGAAGGTGCAACTGGCACACGACAACCCGGTGGTGGTCACCCTGCCCACCTTCGGCTTCTGGAGCGGCGCGCTGATCGACTACACGGGCACGGTGCGCCTGCCGTTCATGGCGGAGGGCACGCGCAGCCCGCTGACCCGCCTGGAGACCGCGCACGCCATCTGCCTGGTGGGGTATCAAGATGATGCAGAAGTGCCCGGCGGCGGTTATTACATCGTGCGCAACAGTTGGGGCGAAACGTGGGCGGGGCAATGCCCCGACGGTGCGGGGTACTTCTGGCTGCCCTATGCGTATGTCGAGCGGTACGGGCTGACCGCGTTTTGGGGGAGCATGTAAGAATGGTTTGTGTAGCCTTACTCCGGGGCATTAATGTTGGCGGCAAGAACCTGATCAGGATGACTGAACTGGCGGCGCTGTTCGAAGCGTTGGGGTTAACGCAGGCTCGCACGTACATCCAGAGTGGCAACGTGGTTTTCCGCTCGGAGGCGGCAAACAAGGCCAGCCTGACAACCCAGATCGAGGAGGCGCTCTCCCGCACCTTCAACTATGATGCCCGAGTGGTATTGCAAACACATGAGGAACTGAAGACCGTTGTCATGGAGGCGCCGGAGGGTTTCGGGAGCGAACCGGACACCTACCGTTACGATGTCTTCTTCTTGAAGGAGCCGCTGACCTCGTCCGAAGCTGTGAGGAGCGTGACCACCAAGGAAGGCGTTGACCGGATTTGGGCGGGGGCAGGCGTACTCTATTCAGCCAGGCTGATCAGCGGGGCTGCCCAAAGTCATCTGAACCGGCTCATCAGCCTGCCGGTCTATCAGAGCATGACGATCCGCAACTGGAATACGACGACCAGGCTGCTAAGAATGATGGACGAAATGAACAGCTGATCGAGCGTTGGGGGAGCCGGAGTCCGCATTCTCAAATGCGGACTCCGTTTTTTTGGAGGGTTACTTCTCTGCGCTCTCGCGGCCCATCATCAGCCGCTCGGTGATCAACTGGCCCTGCCGCGCCTTGTCGATGGCGATGCCCAGGCTGCGCGCCGCTTCCTGCGGGCTGTGGAAGCCGGTCGAGTTCTCCGACATCACGAAGTCGTAGCGCATCGAGGCCTCGCGGTGCATCTGCTGTGCCTCGGCCAACTGCTCATCGGTCAGCCCGGCCTGCTTGGCAGCAGCCAACGTGTCGATGAGGTCGCCCAGCGCGCCTTCGGTCGTGCGAAGCAGCTGCGCCGTGTTGTTCTGGATGATCGTGATGCGATCCTTCAGCGCCTGCTCGTCGATCTTGTGGCAGGTCTGGCACGCCTGGTTGACGTTGTCCAGCGGGCTGCGCAGCCAGTGGTCCGAGACCTTGGTCGCGCCGTCACGCACGTAGGGCATGTGGCAGTCGGCGCAGGCCACGCCCGAGCGGTAATGCAGGCTCGTGCTGTACGTCTCGAATTCCGGGTGCTGGGCCTTCAGCATGGGTGAGCCGGTCTCTTTGTGCGTCCAGTCCTTGAAGCCGTACTCGTTGTAGTAGTCGATGATGTTGTCGATCTGCAGCCCATTGTCCCACGGGAAGGTCAGCAGCTTGTTCTCGCCCTCGAAGTAATACTCCACGTGGCACTGCGCACAGACATAGGTGCGCATCTCCTGCCGCGTGGCCTTCGTCAGGTCCACCCCACGCTCGGCCATTGCGTTAAGGAACGCCGGGCGGGTGATGCGCAGCTCCATCGTGTTCGGCTCATGGCAGTCCGCGCACGAGGTGCCCAGATGAAACTGATCTTGAAGCTCCTTATAGGGAGTGCTGTTAAAGGCCTCCCAGCCCATCTCCGCGATGAGCTGCGGCGCGTCCGCGGTATGGCAATTCGCACACGCACTCGGCTGCGCAACGACTTCCTGGCGCCGGGTTTCCTTCTGGTCGATCAGCGCGTAGAAATGGCCCCGCTCCTCATTGAAGTCCTCTGCGAACGCATAGCCGGCCCAGACGCGCTTCAGAATCGGATAGGCTTCCAGCTTGTTGTAGGGGTCGGAGCCGCCGTAGGGCGTCTTATTGCCGTCGATCTCGGTCTTCTTGAAGGTGTCGTATTGGCGCGGATAGTTCTGGCCCCAGACCGCCGGGTCCAGCTCGTTCTCCGCAATGGGGATAATCTGGCCCGACACCTTGCTCTCGTTCATCCGGGATTGGATGTTGACCAGCAGCGCGGCCACACCGGCCATGATGACCAGGCCGGCGACAAATGCAACGCCGACCCAGAGCCAGGTACGGCGCGAGGGAGTGGACTTGGTCATACCGTTCCTCCTAATGATCGTGGCCCACGCCTTCGTGGCAGGAGAGACAATCGGTGGGATCCTGGCCCTCGGCGTGAGCGATATCGGCGGTGAAGTCGCCGTGACAGTACAGGCAGGCGTGCTGCGTCACATCGCGGTTCATGTCGGTAATCCGGATGGGCTCCGGGTGGTTGCCGGTGGTGAAGGCGTAGCTGTGGCGAAACCCGTTGATGCCCTTGACGACGTACTTGGAAACGATGTTGGTGTGCGGCGTGTGGCAGTCGTTGCACACGGCGACCGCCTTGTGCGAGCCGCGGTTCCAGGCGTCATACTGGTCGCGCATGATGTGACAGTTGACGCAGGCCTGCGGATCGTTGGACAGGTAGGAAAACCCCTGGGCATAGGAGAAGGTAAAGCCTCCCAGGCCTGCCGCGCCGCCAAACACGCCGGCCAGCGCAATCCAGAGCCAGAGCGGAAGAGCACTGAAGAGAAGGGTCAAAGAACGGCCCAGCGAGCGACCGGCCTTCCCTTCAGGCGGGGCGTTTGACATGCGACCTCCTTGTGCAGACAGAAATCAACCGTTGATATTGACGAGCAAAGTCTCGAAAGGAATATCTTTGCCGCTGGCCTGCAGCGCCTGCTGGGCAACAAAGACCAGGCCGCGACAGCATGGCACCTCCATGTACGCGACGCGCAGGCTGCGCACGTCGGCGTTCCGGAGTATCTGCGTGAGCTTCTCGATATACGCCCGGCTGTCGTCCAGCTTCGGGCAGCCCACGGCAATCGCCGTATCGCCCATCAGGTCTGCGTGCATATTAGGGTTCGCAAACGGCACGCAGTCCGCAATCAGCGTCAGGGTGGCGCCCTGCAGGAAGGGCGCGCCGGGCGGGATCAGGTGCAACTGGACCGGCCACTGGCGCAGCTCCGACCGCACGCGCGGCCCCTGCTCAGGCTCGGCCTGCACGGCCGGCTCTTCCCATCCGCGCATCTGCACCGAAGGACAGAGCGGGATCGCAGATACGGCGGACTGTGCTGCCGGCTGTGCCGCCGGCTGAGCAACAGACGTCATACCGTGTGCCCGCAGGTGCTCGACATGACGCTGGACCATCTCCGGAGCGGTCTGTGCAAGATAGCCGAGCACGGCCGGCTCGTCGTACGACTCGACTTCCATCTCGATGACGTGCAGCGCATCCTGCGGACAGTCGCCCAGGCACGCGCCCAGCCCGTCGCAGTAGCTTTCCTTGACCAGTCGCGCCTTGCCGTCGATGACCTGCAGCGCACCCTCGACGCAGGCGGGCACGCAGTTGCCGCAGCCGTCGCACTTTTCTTCGTCGATCGTAATTATCTGGCGCGTGACTTTCGCCATGCCGTTGCTCCATCGTATTGTAGTGGGGATTGTCGAATCGGGCAAGTGACAAAGAGTACAAGTGTTAACGACAAGCGTCACTCACCGGCTTTCACTGGCATTTTGCAGTATAGCCGCTTCCGCCCGGCGTGTCAGGGACTTTTGTCGCAACGTGCCATCCGGATTGGCCCCGTGCGACAAAAGTCCCTGACAGCCTCGCCCAGCCCTGCTATGATGAGGGTGCTGCAAATCCGCCGCCTTGAGGGTTAACACGCATGAATCACTTCTGTCCTGGCTCATCTTCGCTGCGCAGGGATATCACCCTGGAAATCAAGACATGCCCCGAATGCGGGAGCGACGTCGAGCTCTTCTCGATCGATTTGAAGGTGCGCTGCGATAAGTGCGGGTTCATCGTGTACAACAACCTCCAGTCCTGCATCCAGTGGTGCAGTTATGCGAAGGAATGCGTGGGCGAAGAGGTGTACGCGCGCTACATGGCGAAGTAGGGCTCTCCCCCAGTTTCAGAGGAGCTTGCATCCTCAGATACAAACGATGCGGCCGATGGTGCGGATCTTTCCGCATCTGAGGATGCGGAACTCATCATGCCGATTACAGAACAGTAGTTTGCTTTCATCTGCTGATCCAGGCAGTCCCGCATATAGCTTCGCGCCTCTTCCTCGCGCTTGTCTGTTGACAAAGTCTGTGCTATCCTCACAATGTTTCACTACTTCATATCAACGCGAATTCCAGGAAGGAACGACATCGCATGGAAGAAAAGTCCCTGGCATTTCTGAAAGACTTGCTGGATGCACCCAGCGCGTCCGGCTATGAGCAGCCCGCCCAGCGCGTCTGGCGCGCGTACATGCAGCAGTATGCCGACAAGGTCTCGACCGACATGCACGGCAATTGCATCGCCGTGCTGAACGAGGGAGGCGCAACCCGCATTCTCCTTGCCGGCCACGTGGACGAGCTCGGCTTCATCGTCAACTACATCGACGACAACGGGTTCATCTTCTTCAAGACTATCGGCGGCTTCGACCTGAACCTGATTCCGGGCCGCCGGGTGCGCATTCACACGAAGAACGGTACGGTTCCCGGCGTGACCGGCAAGAAGGCCATCCACGTCATGACGCCGGAGGAGCGCAAGAAGTCGCCCGAAATCCACGAGCTGTGGATCGACATCGGTGCGAAGGATCGGAAGGAGGCCGAGTCGCTCGTCCGGGTCGGCGATTCCGTCACCTACGTAGACACTTTCGAGATGATCCGGGGCGACGTGGCCGCTTCGCGTGCGTTCGACGACAAGGCCGGCAGCTTTGCCGTGGGCGAAGTGCTCCGGCTGCTGCAGGGGCAGACGTTCGATGCCGCCGTCTATTCCGTCTCCACGGTCCAGGAAGAAGTCGGGCTGCGCGGCGCGCACACCAGTGCGTACGGCGTGGACCCGAAGGTGGGCGTGGCAGTCGACGTGACCCACGCGACGGACCACCCCGACATGAACAAGCAGCGCCTGGGCAACGTCAAGCTCGGTGCGGGCCCGGTCATCGCGCGCGGCGCGAACATCAGCCCGGTCGTGGAGCGTATGCTGATCGAGGCTGCCGAGGCCGAGGGCATCCCCTATCAGCTCGAAGCTGCGCCCGGCGGCACGGGCACCGATGCCAACGCCATCCAGCTCACCCGGGCCGGTGTGGCGACGGGCCTGGTCAGCATCCCCCTGCGGTACATGCACACGGCCGCCGAGGTACTCAGCCTGGAGGACCTGGCGAACGTCTCCCGGCTGCTCGCGGCCTTCATCAGCCGGGTCAAGAACGACACGGACTTTACGCCTTGATTTCGTGAACTAGCCTGCTCTGAGTGATGACAAAACAGTCATTCAGAGCAGGCGACTTGTAATACTATTATTAATGGACACGCGTTATCTTGCACATGCGTCGTACTGAGCAGCTTGAGCTAGCAAGTATTGGCCGCTGACGATGAGATCCGGAGGAGATATGCTCAGCCCCTACTCCATGCATGCGTCCCACGCCGCCCGTGAATGCCTGGATGACTGCCTGTTGCAGTTGATCCTGATCGACACCGTAGCCATGCGACATCCGCGGCGGGGTTGTATTGCCGAGCGCATCATCGAGCAGGTGATTCCGATCCACCAGTATGATCTCGTCATGGCCCGCTACGACGAGCTGACAGACGATTCCGACGATGAGACCGGTCTGGTGGAGAGGTGGCTTTCCCTCGCAGCAAGCCGCGACAGCCACTGGAAGGGCGCCATGCTCGCGCAGCTGCTGCGCGTCATCGCCGTGGACGGCGAGCTGGACGACGCGGGCATCGATGAACTCGGCAGCCTGGCGCAGGCCATCGGCGCGGCCGAGGAGCTGCGCATGGTGCTGCGGCTGCCCCTGTGTTGAACAGGCGGTCAAGCGCCCGGGCCAGATAACCCAGACCCTTTCCCTGCGCCACCTCCGGGCACGCACGACCCGGCGCGTATCCCGCTGTGTATCCCCCACAAACCATGATTCTCATCATTCACAAAACCCCATCCTTGTCCTATCATATTGTGCGAGACGTCACGAATGCATAAGAGCGGCAAGGTAAGGATGACAAATTCCCACAAGCTATTTCTGGCAGCCAGCCTCGCGCTGCTGCTCATCATCGCACTGACACCGATGGCAGCGCCGGCCCAGGCCCAGGCGCCCGCAGACGCCGGCAAGGTTGTCATCTATCTGTTCTGGGGGGATGGCTGTCCGCACTGTGCGGCGGAAAAGACCTTCCTGGCGGCCCTGGCCCAGGAGTATGATGGGGTCCTGGTGCGCGACTTTGAGGTCTGGCAGCATCCGGAATATCAGGAGCCCCTCTTCCGACTGGCAGCGCGCTTCGGTTTTGAGCCGACCGCCGTCCCGCTCACCTTTATCGGCGATCGCTACTGGATCGGCTTCATCGAGGAACCCATTGGCCGGGAGATCAGGGAGACGGTCGAGGCATGTCTGGCGAACGGCTGCCCGGACGCAGGTGCGGGCCTCTTCGATGTGCCTGCTGCTGCCATCACACCCGAAGCGACGGCGACACTGACTGCGGCAGAGGAATGCGAGGAATCAGGTGGGCAATACTTCTCGGAAGCTGAAGCTGAAGGTGAAGCGTGCCTGCCGTCCGTGGAAGAGACCACGCCACCGGCCGCCGCTGACACCACGCCTCCCATAGCTGCGCAAACCCTCACTATTCCGCTGCTCGGCCAGATCAACCTGGGTGCGCAGTCCCTCGCGTTGAGCACCGCGCTCATCGCCTTCGTGGACGGCTTCAACCCCTGCTCGCTGTGGGTGCTGTCGGTGCTGCTGGCGCTGACGCTGCACACCGGCTCGCGCAAGAAGGTCTTCATCATCGGCCTGGTGTTTCTGACTGTGACCTCGTTCGTCTACATCCTGTTCATTGCCGGGCTGTTCACGATGTTCACCATCATCAGCTTCGTCGGCTGGATCCAGGTCGTGGTCGCGCTGCTGGCGCTGTTCTTTGCGGCCGTCAACATCAAGGACTACTTCTGGTATAAGGAAGGGCTGTCGTTCACCATCTCCGACGAGAAGAAGCCCGGCCTCTACAAGAGCATGCGCCGGGTGTTGCAGGCGGGGGATTCGCTGCCGGCCCTCATCGGCGCAACGGTGGTCATGTCTGCCGGGGCCTCGCTGGTGGAGTTCTCCTGCACGGCAGGCTTTCCCGTGCTGTGGAGCAACCTGGTTGCGGCGCAGGGCGTAACCACGCTGACCTTCATCGGCCTGCTGGCCATCTACATGCTGGTATACCAGGTCGATGAGCTGGCGATTTTCCTGACGGCGGTGTTCAGCCTGCGTGCGAGCCGGCTGGAGGAGAAGCAGGGCCGCATCCTCAAGCTGACGGGCGGCATGTTGATGCTGACGCTGGCGATCGTGATGCTGGTGGATCCCACGGTCATGAACCGGCTCGACACGGCGCTCAGCGTCTTCGCGATTGCGTTCGGCGCGACGCTGCTCGTGCTGCTGGTCCACCGGGTCATCCTGCCCCGGCTCGGCATCCGCGTAGGCAGCGAGTTCGCCAAGCGGTGAGCCAAGCGTCCGGGGGGCGGTAACCATGTATCCGAGGTACGCCGCAACGGATGCAGGCGAACCTACGGTTCGCACCGGATAAACGGATACGGGCTGTGCGCGCACAGGGTCCATCCGTTTATCCGTTAGGCGCACCTGTGGTGCGCCATCCGTTGCGCTGTCACACGCGCAGGCCTTAACGTTCGGCTGTGACCGCCGCCTGCACCTGCTGCCACGCTGCCTCGACACCGTCGGCGCGGGCCGCCGGCACGGGCAGCGGGCTGTAGCGCGCCTCGTAGTAGGCTGCCGTGATATCGGTGAACTGGTCGCGCCAGGCCGGGTACACCCCGGCCAGCACCCCGGCATAGTCCTCCGGCGTGAGCCCCGGCTGCCGCGCCAGGCCCCGGGCAGCCGCCCACGCCAGCAATGTCTGGTACGTTCGCCGCACCCGCAACCGTGGGTCGTCGCCGGGGATGCGGGCGTAGGGGTCCGGCTCTGCCGGCTTCCGAGCCCCTCTCCCCCGCAGCCACCCTGCGAGCTGCGCCTTCAGCAGGTCCAGGGACAGGATGCTCTCGCGCGTCTCCTCGACCTCGCCATCCTCGGCATAGGTGCGGAAGCGCCGGAACGCCAGCACGAACACCACCAGCAGCACCGCAGCCGCAATCAGCGCCAGGAGGATCCACCAGGGGAACTGCGAGCCGGGGCCGGTCACGCTCTCCTCGGCCAGCTCCTGGAACTGCTCGGTCAGGTCCGCCGGCGGCCGGATCTGCATCGTCTCCTCGTCGCCTTCGGGCAGGTCGATCCGCGACATCAGCCATTCGAGGAGCTTGAAGATCGGATAGCTGATGATGAAGATGACCCAGGAAAGCAACCAACCGACGGCCCGCAGGACGCCGGCCAGCAGGTCGGCCACCACCTCCAGCGTGCCCGGCGCAAAGACCTGGCCCAGCAGCAGGGCCAGCAGCAGCAGCCCCGCCACCGTGCTGCCCACCGTGCCCCACCAGTAGCGCGCCATGGGGAGGCCCTTGTCGGCGCGCTGGCCCTCGAACCGCCGCGTCTCCTGCAGGCTGCCCACGGCCAGCGCAACCAGGCCGACCGCCACGAAGGCGGTCAAGACCCAGACCACCAGGCTCGTCGGCACGAGGTTGGCTGAGTAAGCCACGAGCATGGCCCCGAGGATAGCGGCCAGGCCCAGCGCAAAGTTGCGCTGCAGCGTCTCGTGGTACACGCGCTCGCGGCCCGTGAGCAGGCCCCACAGCAGCAGGAGCGCGGCCGGGAACACCGTCATAACCGTGGCGCCCGGCCGCTCACGGATGACGCTTAGCCACCTGAGCTGCCACAGGGGCGCAATCTCCCGGCCCGGCCCCAGGTAGAGCGCCAGCAGCACCATCGCCAGCCCGAACGACCCGCCGATGATGGCCGCACGCCGGGGCGTGCCGGAGCGGAAGGTGAAGACCTGGGCCGCGAGCGTGCCGGCGGCCAGCAGCCCGAACACCGTGCCGAAGCCCAACAGGTCGCCCTGGCCCGGTATGAGACTGGTGTAGAGCAGGTGCAGCAGCAGCCAGATCCACAAGGCGCGCAGCAGCGCGAGCAGATAGGGCAGCAGCCCGTCGTCGATCCAGCTCCAGGAGCGGGTCTCAGGAACACGTGATACGTCGGGGCGGAGATCAGAGCGCTGAGCGCTGGGTCTCATCGGCTGTCTCCCCTCGTCTTGGGCGCAAAGGGCGAGACCTCGCCTGTGCCTGCAGGCCCGCCTGCAGCCGCAGGTTCGCCTGCGGGCACGGCCGCAGAGCCGGGTTGCTGCCACTGCCGGTGCTCGGTCCACGGCTGGATGCCGTGCTGTGCGCTCCGGGCATAGGCCTCGCGGCCGCCCAGCCAGACCAGGGGGATGGCGTCCGGCACGTCGACGGGCCGCTCGTCGCCGATCGTCAGCAGCGTCACCGCATGGCCGGCACGGCGCACATCCAGCAGCGCAGCATAGATGGGCTCGGCGGGCACGGCGGTGATGGCGATGACCGACGCGCCATAGGCCAGCGAAGGCAGCTCGGCGCGCAGGTACTGCTCCAGCGGGCCGGCCGGGGAGTCAATCAGCCGTGCCAGCGCATCGAGGATGGCGTCCCAGTGCTCCGGCCGTCGCGAGGGCGGCAGCCGCACGCCGGTTGCCGTGCGGCGCTGCCAGCCGTTGACGTACAGCCCGACGGCTTCACGCCGGTCGAGCAGCAGCCGGGCAATCGACGCCGCGGCCGAGATGGCATACTCCAGGTAGTCGTCTACCAGGCCCGGCATCCCGCGCACGGTCTGGATGTCGAGGAAGATGGCGGTGCGGGAGGACGCACCGGGGTCGAACGTCTTGCTTTGCAGCTCCCCGCGGCGCGCCGTGGCCTTCCAGTGCAGGAAGCGGGGGTTGTCGCCGGGGATGTAGGGCCGGGTGCCGGTAATGCGCAACGGGTCGTCCGTCAGCCGCCGCCGTGTGGCCAGGTCGCCGAACGGATGGCTGGCCGGCAGCATCAGCTCGGAGACGGGTACGACCCTTGGGTAGACGACCATCTCGTCCACCTGATCGTCCACCCGCTGCTGCTGGCGGAAGCCGAACAGGTCGCCCGAGCGCAGCAGCACCGGCCCGAAGGCCAGCACGCCCCGCTTCATGGCCGTCAGGTGATAGTGCTTGCGCACCCGCTCGTAGAAGCGCAGCGCGAGCAGGTTGGTCAGCATCTGCCGGTCGGACCGGGAGGTGCGGAACAGTCGTCCGCGGGCCATGCTGATCTGCGTAGGGAACTCGTCTTCGGCCTTGAGCCAGGACAGGGGCAGCGGCTTGGCGTTGGTGATTTCGATGACCAGGTCAGCCTGCTCACCCACGAACAGCCGCGTCGCGCTGAGCCGGCGGTCGTAGGTGATGTTCGTCAGCGCATACTTGTCCCACAGCGCGACCATCCCGGCCAGCAGCCCCAACAGCAGGGCCAGCAGGGCCAGCAGCGGGTTGCGCAGCAGGATCGCGCCGATACCGGCAGCGATGGCCAGCGCATTCAGGCTGCGGGTCAAGGCGCGGCCCCCTCGACCGACCAGCTCTCTTCGACGGGCACAGCCGTCGCCGCCACGATTTCCTGCAGCACATCGTTAGCGCCCTTGCCCCGCACGCGCGCCTGGCTGGTGGTCATGACCCGGTGGCCGAGCACCGGCTGCACGAGCGCCTTGACGTCATCGGGCAGCGCATACGCCCGACCGGCGATGGCTGCGCGCGCCTGCGCGCCCCGGTACAGGGCCAGCGACCCGCGGGGGCTAGCGCCCAACTGCACGGCGGCATGGCTGCGGGTGGCCCGGACGAGCCGCAGAATGTAGGCCTCGACAGCCGGGTGGACGTAGACGTTGCGCACGGTCGTCTGCAGGCGCAGCAGGTCGGCGGCGTTGGCGACGGGCCGCAGTCCGGCCAGCGGGTTCTGCGTGCGGAAGCGGCGCAGGATGGCGCGCTCCTCGTCCTCGTCCGGGTATCCCAGGCCCACGCGCATCAGGAAGCGGTCGATCTGCGCCTCGGGCAGCGGGAAGGTGCCTTCCAGCTCGACCGGGTTCTGGGTTGCCAGCACGAGGAAGGGCCGGGGCAGGGGCCGGGTCTGGCCGTCCACCGTGACCTGGCGCTCCTCCATCGCCTCCAACAGCGCAGACTGGGTGCGCGGGCCGGCCCGATTGATTTCGTCGGCCAGGACGACCTGGGCGGACAGCGGGCCGGAGCGGAACTCGAACTCGCCCGTCTTCTGGTTGTAGACGCTGACGCCCGTGATGTCCGAGGGCAGCAGGTCGGGCGTGAACTGGATGCGCTGGAACGAGCAGTCGAGCGAGCGGGCCAGCGCCTTCGCCAGCGTGGTCTTGCCGATGCCCGGCACGTCCTCGAGCAGCACGTGGCCCTCGCACAACAGGGCAATCAACAGCAGGTCGATGGTGTCGGCCTTGCCGACGATGACCTGGCCCACGCTGTCGCGCACGGCGGCGGCAATTTCGTTGAGGTGGGTGATCTCAGCTAGGAGAGCGGGCGCGAGCGTCGGCTCGGTCGCCCCGGCGTTGTCTGGAAGCATGAATTCAGGGTTCCTATCTGCGTATATGTGAATCAGCCGGTGTGCCCCAGAGTGCAGGCGAGAGCAGTATACATCCGAGGAGAGGAAAGCGCCAAGCAGGGGGGATTTGGAGGGAAATTTGCCGCATTGTTAGGAGGAGTTCCGCATTGTTAGGAGGAGTTCCGCATTGTTAGGAGGAGTTCCGCATTGTTAGGAG
>CAZTMA010000123.1:0-3051 GCA_964614645.1 uncultured Anaerolineales bacterium | reverse complement strand
GAGTTCCGCATCCTCAGATGCGGAACGGTCCGCCTGGTGGGCAGCACCGTTTGCATCTGAGGATGCAAACTCCTCAAGCCGGTTGCCATGAATGAGACGCTACTGCAGGTCGTCCTCCGGCGGAGGAATGTGGAAGGAGCGCGGGCGCTCGATCGCGTACACGCCCTTGCAGGCCGCCATGTCCTCGATCTTGTCGGCGGGCATCCGGCCCATGATGACGCCGACCTCCGGTAGCTGCTGCTCCACCTGGAGGCCCAGCTCCTGGCCGCGCTCGATGATGTCTGCAAAGTCGTCCATGTAGGCGTCATCCACCGCAATAGAGACCTGTACCGTACTGACCTCTAAGCGGGCGCGCGTGGTAGTCCTGCGGCGTCGCGCCGGTGTCACAACCGGCTCCGGCTCGCCGGCCGGCTGTGCGCCGGAAATCCGGCTTCTGCTTGTGCGCCGCGCAGTTGGGCGGCGTTTTTCCTCATCCATATGTGCCTCTTATCAGGGCGCCTGGACCAACCCGGCGCCAACATCGTTGACGGGCAGGCTCAACCGCTGTGCACTCTGCAACAGCAGCCAACCCAGCGCACCGCCTTGCACGTCGGAGTTCGCCTCGGCGTGCAGTGCGGCAATCCCGGCAACGTGCGGGGTTGCCATGCTCGTCCCGCTGATGCTGCGATACAACGTGGGCCGTGGCCAGGAAGAGCGGATGCCCACCCCCGGCCCCGCGATGTCCACTTGCCCGCCCTGCAGCTCGCGTCCGCCGCAGGAGAACGGTGCGATCCCCATCCGGCTGTCCAATGCAGCCACCGACATGATGGAGGGGCAGTTCGCCGGATGGCCGACGGGCGAGACCACGCCCGGCCGCTCGCTCTCGTTGCCCGCAGCCGCGATGATGATCGTGCCGGCGCCCAGCGCGCGGCGCGCCACCTGCTCGAAGATCCTCGAATAGCCCTGGCCGATCATCGTGGGCGCGCCGAGGGACATGGAGATGATACGACACTTCTGGCTGATGGCCCAACTGATACCCGCCAGGATGCCCGCATCGCCGCCGCTGCCCGCATTGCTCAAGACCTTGCCGACGTAAATCTCGGCGTCATACGCCACGCCGTAGCGCGGGCCCTGCCCGGCCATCTTGGGGCCACAGGCCGTGCCCACGCAGTGCGTCCCATGGCCGTGGCCGTCCTGCACCGCCTCGCCCGGGATGAAGGAGCGCGACACGATGTTGCGGCCCAGGAAATCGGGGTGCTCCAGGTCGAAGCCGGTGTCCAGGACCGCAACGCGGACGCCCTTGCCGCTGTAGCGCGACTCGCTGACGCGGGTGGCGCGCAGGCCCCAGGTGAAATCCCGGTCATCGCTGAATGATATCTGATCCACGGTGGAGGTGAGCGTGGAGCCCGGCGTGGCGCCGAGGCCCAGCATCGCATCGGCCAGGTGATTGACCGCATCCCGGTAGCCGCGCAGATATTCGACGGAGAACTGGCTGCTCCCGCCCCCGCCGGTGATCATGGGGGCCGTGAAGGTCATGCCACCTTCATCGATCGCATAGTTGATACGCTCGGGCTCGATGGCCAGGATGCCGCTGTCATCGCTGGCTGCACGCAGCGAGCGGAGTTGCTCGGGCGGCGTGTCCACGACTGCGACACCCAGGTTCTCGAAGATAATCGCTTCCGCATCGCCCATCGTCTGCGAATCCACCGCACCGTTAGCGAAATCGCGTGCGCTGGCAACCTCCAGGCCGGCAACATCCTGGAGCGCTCGCACGCCCTTGGCAACCGCATCCTCGTTCATCAACACGAGGTAGCGCCCCGTGGTGCCCGGCATGGGGGTCGAGGGCGCGCTTTCGCCCACCCCGCCGCCAACCTGCGGCTCTTCCGTCGATGCCCGACGACTGCGTGGCTTAGCACGACTCGTAGCCATTGGTAATCCTCCACTCAGCTCAATAAACTCGGTGAGATGCACCGATACAGCGATGATGCTCTACCAAGAGGTAGCATAGCCCCTTGTGGGCGTTCTGTCAGGCGCCGGACGGGCTCAAAGCCCCAGGCTGCATCACCATCCGGACACGCCATTAGTCGCATCAAACACCTCACTTGTACCACATTTACGGCAGTCTTGTCAATGGGCTGCAGAAAAAGTGAAGGTGTGCCACCCGCCCGGTGCGGCGGCGCTCGCGACGGGCTGGCCGTCGCGCAGGCGCACGAGCCGCAGCTGTCCCTCCCCCGCCATCATGTCGCCGGAGACAACCGGCCCGCCGTAGCCGTGCAGCGTATGCCAGGTCACGAACGCGCCGCCGGCCGTCCACTCCAGCGGGCGGAACGCCTCGAAGGGGAGCTCCCCTGTCCAGCTAGTGCCGTCGCGCGCCGGCAGCACGACCTCCAGCCGGTAGCCGGGCCAATCTGTCGTATCATTGCCGTGCGTCCGCCACAGCAGCGTTAGCTCCGGCTCGGCGCCGTCCGTCAACTTAAGCTGCGCGCCGCCGAGGTCGAGCTGCGGGGTCAACCCGGCGGGTGCAGCGCCTTCTGCCACGGGCGGCTCGACGTGCGTGCCCGGCGGCACTGCCAGGACCTGCAGGGCAGGCTGCCCATCCGGTCCGGCCACCGTGTACGTCTCCGTTGCCGCTGCCCGCAGCGAGCCGTCCGCCCAGGCAGGGAGCGGTGCAGAAGCCGGGACCAGATAGAGCGATGGCGCATCCCCGCCCGGCAGCGGCAGGGCCGCCCGGCCGTCGAACCAGCTCAACTGCGGGTTCGTGTGCGTGAAGTACGTCTGCACGGTCGCACGCTCGTGCAGCAGCATGAAGGTCGGATGGCGGTAAATGTCCGCCGACAGATAGACGTGCCCTGCCCCGGCGGTGTCGGGATGGTCCGCCAGCCAACGCCAGGCCGCCGTCATGTCGCCCTCAAACGCCTCATAGGTGGCCCGGGAGGGGCCCCAGACATGGAAGTAGTCGCGCCAGGTCAGCCCGCCGTGGAGCAGCAGCGCGAGGCAGAGCAGGATGGGCCTCACCCCCCGGCCCCCTCTCCTGACTGCGGTCAGGAGAGGGGGTGACGCCCTCAGCCCTTC
>CAZTMA010000122.1:0-17529 GCA_964614645.1 uncultured Anaerolineales bacterium | reverse complement strand
CGTCCAGCTCGCTATAGGTCACGCCCAGGCTGTGCACGCGGCCGACGTCGCCGGCCAGGCTGGCCGCTTCCAGCTGCGTGCTCAGCGTGTTGAGCCGCGCCTCCAGTTCATGGATTTGCGCCTCGACCGCTGCGGCGGCCTCTGCGCGTTTCTCGGCGGCCTTACGCTGGCGACGCTCCTCGCGCGAACGCTCGCGGTCCGCTTCGGTCGGCCCCGTCTTCTCCGGCGCGGCCTCTGGAGCGAGATCTGGCTGTAATACGATGGCGCGCTGGCGCTGATACTCTTCGTAATTGCCCTGGTAGGCGAGCATCTCGTTGCCGTCCACGCGCCACACCTGGGTCGCCAAGCCCTGCACGAGCCAGCGGTCGTGCGTGACGAGCAGCACCGTGCCGGGAAAGTCCTTCAGCACGGCCTCCAGAATTTCCTGCGTATCGAGGTCGAGATGATTCGTCGGCTCGTCCAACAGGAGGAAGTTCGCGCCGTGCAGGGTCAGCCGTGCAAGCGCGACCCGGCTGCGCTGGCCGCCACTCAGCGTGCCGATGGTGCGGAAGACGTCCTCACCGATGAACAGATACTGGCCCAGGAAGCTGCGCGCCTGCGTCAAGGGCAGGTTGCGTATCTCCAGGATCGCATCCAGCACCGTCTCGTCGGGGTCCAGCCCGGCCTGGGCCTGGGCCAGGTAGCCCGGCTCCACGCTCGCGCCGAGACGGATGCGCCCCTTAAGCGCCGGAATCTCGCCCAGCACGGTCTTGAGGAAGGTCGTCTTGCCTGCCCCGTTCGGCCCGATCAGCGCGACGCGGTCGCCCCGGCGCACTTCGACATCGGGACAGTAGAACAGCGGCCGGTCATAGCCGACGGCCAGGTCTTTCGTCGCCAGCACCAGGTCGCCGGACCGAATCTGCGTCGTCAGCCCCAGGCGGATTTGTCGCTGGTCCTGCGGGCGGTCCAACGCCTCGTCTCGCAGGAAACGCTCGAGCCGGGTGCGCCGGCCCTGGGCTTCTTTCGTCCGCTGGCCCGCGAGGTTGCGCCTGATGAAGTCCTCGGTCTTGGCGACGAACTCCTGCTGAGACTCCCACTCCTTGCGCCGGCGGTCCAGCCGCATCTCCTTCTGCAGCCGGAACGCAGAGTAGTTGCCGCGATAGGCTTCCAGCCGGCCGAAGTTCATGTCCCAAATGCGGTTGGCGACCTTGTCCAGGAAGTAGCGGTCGTGGGCCACGACGACCAGCCCGCCCTTCCAGCGCAGCAGCGTATCCTCCAGCCACTCGACGGCTTCGAGGTCCAGGTGGTTCGTCGGCTCGTCCAGTAGCAGCAGGTCCGGCTCGCTGAGCAGGAGCTGGGCCAGCAGAGCGCGCGTACGCTCGCCGCCGCTGAGATGTGTCAGCGGCTTATCGTGCTCGTCCTCGTTGAAGCCCAGCCCGCCCAACACCTGGCGGATGCGCGTCTCGTAATCATAGCCGCCGGCCACCTCGAATGCGGTTTGAGCCTGGCCGTAAGCCTCCAGCAGCGCCGGGTAATCCTCGCTGTCGCGCGCCGCCGCAGCAGCCAGCTCGTGCTCCATGTCTGCCAGCCGCGCACCCTGCGCCATCAGCGGGGCAAATACCTCGAGCATGACCTCGTGGATGGTCTGGTCGCCCGCGGGCGGCGGATCCTGCGGCAGATAGCCGACCGTCAGCCCGCGCTTGCGCGCGATATCGCCCGCGGTCGCAGATTCGTCGCCCGCGAGGATGCGCAGCAGCGTGGTCTTGCCCGTGCCGTTGGCGCCCACAAACCCGATGCGGTCACCCGCCTCGACCCGCAGGTCGATGCCAGTAAACACATCCAAGGCGCCGAAGGCCTTGCTCAGACCGTTCGCAATCAGCAGAGACATGTCGCCCTTTTACTCCACATACCCCTCATTATACCCAATAACCGAAAAGATACGAAGAACGCCAGAACAAACCCGGTTTCTTCGAAAAACCGGGTTTGTAGCCGTGAACAGTTACGTAGCAGGGGCTGCTTTAGCCAAATGCAACATCATCGTTTATAATCTCTCCATTAACTTGCTTGAGAAGGCGGCTATGTCTGCGGAAGTGCTCGCCTGCGAGCTATCCGGCATCGGGCGAGTGACGATCCGTCTCCGGCCCACGGCAATCAATCTCCTCGTCGGTGACGCGGAGCCGAGCTACTCGTTTGACCTGGCGGGACGGCTGATCGGCGCGTATGTGGGCGGCCTGAACTACCGGCGCAGCCTGGACAACCGCGTTCTGTCCAAGTGGAGCGGGGCCGACGGGGTGCGACAGCGGCGCTGGCTCCGGCCAGACGAGGCGACACACTTCCTGGCGGGGGCCTACAGCCTGGCGGAACAGGCCGCGCGTGCCACCGGCCATCCCGGTCTGAACGTTCTGCAGGGCTGGGACACGGCAGTGCTGGCCGCGGATGCCGAGCGGTTTGCGACGATCTATCGCCCGGTCAGCATCCTGCCGCCGGACCAATATCTGGCGCTGGTGCTCCAGGCCACGGAAGGCTGCTCGTACAACCGCTGCACCTTCTGCGACTTCTACCGGGACCGGCCGTTCCGCATCAAGAGCGCGGACGAGCTGCGGGCGCACATCCATGCCGTGCGTGCGTTCTTCGGCCCGGCCATCGCGCTGCGCAAGTCGCTGTTTCTGGCCGACGCCAACGCGCTGGTCGCGCCGATGGGCCGGCTGCGTGGCTGGCTGGATGTCATAGAGGCAGAGGGTGTGCTGCCGCAGGCAAGCGGCTTGCCGCAGGCAAGCATATACTCGTTCATCGACGCGTTCGATGTGCACCGCAAGAGCCTCGGTGACTGGCAGGAGCTGGCAGGTCGGGGGCTGCGCCGGGTCTACATCGGCATGGAGACCGGCGACGATGCGCTGCTGCGGTTCCTGCGCAAGCCGGGCACGGCTGCCGACGTTATTGACGCCGTGCGGCTCATCAAGCAGGCCGGCATTGCGGCCAGCGTCATCATCATGACGGGCATTGGCGGTGATGCTGCAGCAGCAGCACACGAAAGTGCCACCGTTGCGGCGCTCAACGCGATGCCGCTGACCGCGGGCGACATCGTGTACTTCTCGCCGTTCGTTGACTCGTCCGGCTCGGAGTATGGCGCGCTGGCTGCGGCAGCAGGCATTGAGCCGCTGACACCGGCGGAGATGGCCGCACAAGAGGTGCGCATCCGCGCGGCACTGCAGCCGGGGCACACGCTCCGGCCGCCGCAATACGCTAAATACGACATTCGCGAATTCGTCTACTAACCCAGGAGGCTTTGCATGACTTTACCTCGTTCTGGCATCCGGCGCCGGCTGACCGGCCTGGCCGTGATGCTCCTGGCCCTGGTCCTGGCAGTCAGCGCGTGTACTGCGCCCACAGTCGCGCCCACTGCCGCGCCCGAGGCCACCGCGCCCGAGGCCACCACCCCGGCTACCCAGGCGCCGGCGCCCGAAGGCGCAGAAGGCGATGTGCCGGTGGGCGTGGATGCCGACGGGAACTTCTACCGCGGCAGCCCCGACGCACCGGTCAAGCTCGTGGAGTTCTCGGAATTCCAGTGCCCGTATTGCGCGCGCCACTTCGAGCAGACCGAGCCGTCGTTGAGGGAAACCTACATCGCGACCGGCCAGGTGCAGCACACGTTCCGTCACTTCCCGCTGGACAGCATTCATCCGAATGCGACACCGGCCGCGAAGGCTACCTACTGCGCCGGCCAGCAGGACCCCCAGTACTTCTGGGACATGCATGACTGGCTGTTCGCCAACCAGGCAGCGTGGTCGGAAGCCTCCGATGCACCCGCGCAGTTCCGGGCGCAGGCTGTGGCGCAGGGTGTGGATGGCACAGCGTATGACGCCTGTCTCACGGATGCCGCGACCCAGACGCGTCTCGAAACCGACCTGAACGAGGGGATGGCCCGCGGGGTGCAGGGCACGCCGGCCTTCTTCGTGGGCGACTTCTTCATCAGCGGCGCGTACCCGTTCAGCGAGTTCGAGGACAAGATCGAGCGCGTCAAGCGCGGCGAGAAGCCCGCGCCGACCCCGACTCCCCTGCCCGCGGGCGTCGAGTTCTATTATATCGACCCGAATCGCCCCGGCTTCACCTACGACGGCAGCCCGACCCTCGGTTCGGCAGAAGCGCCGGTCCTGATGATTGCGTTCGAGGACTTCAAGAGCGCGGCCGCTGCCGATTATGCACTGGAGATCGAGCCCGCGCTGAAGAGCAAGTTCATCGACACGAACCAGTTGCGCGTGATGTTCATGTTCTACCCGTCTGATGCGCCCAGAGCTGCCGCGGCAGCCTACTGCGCGGGCCAGCAAGGGAAGTTTTGGGAGTTCCGCACGGCGCTCTACGAGAACCAGGCGGAATGGACCGAGGGCGATGTTGAGGCGATGGCCGGCTTCGCCCAAGAGCTGGAGCTGGACGCGGGGCAGTTCACAAGCTGCCTGACCGACCCGGCCACGCTGAACGCCGTTTCCTACAGCTACGAGTTCGCGCAGCAGCAGATCGGCGTGCCGGCGGCGCCGTCGTTCCTGCTGCTCAAGTTGGCCGCCGACGGCACGGTCGAGAACGGCCGCGGCATCGAGGGCGGCCTGCCGCTGGCAGACTTCGAGCAGGCGATCCAGGATATCCAGTTGCCGCCGACGCCCGTGCCCACGCAGCCGCCGCCCGTCTCACAGTCGCAACTGGCGAGCCTCGAGGTGGGTATGGACGCGGAAGGCAACTTCTACCGCGGTGATCCGAATGCGCCGATCCGGTTGGTGGACTTCTCGGACTTCCAGTGACCGTTCTGCGCCCGTCATGCTTTGCAGACGGAGCCGCTTCTGTATGAAGCGTACGGTGCCACTGGTCAGGTCGTCCATGTCTTCCGCCACTTCCCGCTGGACATTCACCCGAATGCGCCGGCGGCTCACAAGGCCGCGTACTGCGCCGGTCAGCAGGATCCCAAGCTGTTCTGGGATATGCATGACTGGCTGTTCCCGAACCAGCAAGGCTGGCAATCTTCGTCCGCCGACGTAGCCGCCCGGCAGTTCCGCGACCAGGCGCTTGCCATCGGCGTCGAGGCGGGCGCGTATGACGCTTGTCTGACAGACGCAAAGACCGAGGCTGCCATGCAGAAGGACCTGCAGGCAGGTGCGGAGCTGGGCGTGCGCGGCACGCCCGCGTTCTTCATCGAGAAGCTGGGGGCGGATGGTAAGGTGGCGGACTCACGTCCGCTGTCCGGCGCGCTGCCCTACGAGCAGTTCAGCCAGGCTATCGACGGGCTGCTAGAGTAGTTGTAGGGGCCGGCCTGCGTGCCGGCCCGCAGTAAGTAGGGGCTGGCCTGCGTGCCAGCCCCTTGTTGTTCGGCCGTTGTAAGAGGGTCGGCACGCAGGCCGGCCCCTACACATATCCCGATTATTCGTCAGGCCCCGTGCCTTTGCCCGCCGCCTCACACTCGGGGCAGCGCCGCGGGTCGGTCAGTTCGAGCACGTGCTCGGTGCAAACCGCGTAGACGCTGACCCGGTCCAAGACCGCCAGCCTCTTCTCCACGGCAGCCTCCAACGCGAGGTGCTTGCAGGTCGTGGTGCGCAGGATGCCCGGCACGGGGCAGGTGTCGCACAGCGCGCGACGCCAGGGCCGCCGGTTCTCGCGGTTGCGCTCGATCAGGCGGCACTTTTCGATCTCGCGGCCCCGGTGATAATCCCCGAAGAAATAGGGGCAGTCGACAGGTTTCGGCATTACTAACACATCCTTCGTCACAGTATAGAGACGTTCCGCGGAGCGTCTGTATACACGCTAGATCAGCACCAGCACAATCCCCAGCAGCGCCACCCCTGCACCTACCAGCTCGTTGACCTGCGGCACCTGGCTCAACAACAGCGCACCGAGCAGCACGCCGCCCGTGACCTCCTGCGTGGCGACCAGGTTGACCACCGTCGCGTGCGTCCGCCGGAGCGCGGCATTGTAGAGCGTGTGGCCGATGCCCAGCGGAATCAGCCCGGCGCCCAACAGCGCCACCAGCGAGCGGGGGTTATATCCTGCAGGCGTGAAGCTCAGGGCCGCCGCAGGCAGCGCCCACAGTGCGGCCAGGCTGTAGACTGTGCCCGTGTACGTGAAGAGCCCGTAGTGCTCCCGCTGCGAGCGTCCCGCTACCGAATACAGCCCATACGTCACCGCCGAGACCAGGGCCAGCGTATCACCCAGCAGCATCCGCGCGTCGAAGCGCGGCTCAAACCCCGCCAGAATCGCAATTCCTCCCACCGTCACCAGCACGCCCAGCCACTTACGCCGCGCAATGTGCTCGTGCAGAAACCACACGGAAAACAGTGTCGCGAAGATAGGCGCGGTGTAAACAATAGCCAGCGAGTGCGCGATGGTGGTGTAGTTAAGCGAGGCGATGTAGCTGATGAAATGGACGGCAGTAATCAGGCCGAACAGGGCGAAACGGGGCAAGTCAGCCCGGCGGGGCAGCAGCGGCTGCCCGTTGAGACGGGCCAGCGACCAGACAAGCACCGCTGCGCACGCCAGGCGGCCCACCGTGATCTCGAACGGGCTGAGCGGCGCAGCCCAGAGCACCAGGACCGGGCTCGTCGAGAAAGCGAAGACCGCGACCAGCACCAGCCCAACCCCGGTCCGGCTGCGCGCAGCAAGCGATCCTGTCTCGACGGCGGACGCCATCGGCTCAATACGGCCCTGAGAGAACTCCAGGCAGATAGGCCAGGACCATCGACAGGACGATGATCACGGAGATGATGATGAAAACAACTACCCGCCAGTCGCGGCGCGGGGCCGATTTCCTGCGTGCCATACTATGTCACCCCTCCAAAAACAGTAAATCGGGGCGTATCCCAGCCCCCGATCCTGCGCCATTATAGCCCCTGCGCGGCGGGTTTGTCAAACGCTTTTGGTGGGTCGGGTGCACGCGTGGCGCGGGTGTACCGGTGATGCACCGGGGGTGCAACGCGCCGTGCGCGACAGTTGCACTGTCCGCACTTTTGGTTTAGTATGAACTGTATTGGAAGGCCCGACCGCGAGGTGCGCGGGAGACCAGTGCAAGGAGTGAGTGGCATGTTCAGACGTAAAGGTGAAGGTAGTTCAGAGACCACAGAAACCGGTCCGGCGGAAGTCGACCTCAGCCCATTGGCCGCTGAGGAGAACCCTGTTGTTGAGGCAGTCGAGAATATAACCCGGAGGGGCGAGGCCGCGGCCGAGTCCGCTGCCGGGGCCGTGGCTGGGACTGTCGACAGGGCCATCAACGAAGCCAAACCTGTTGAGGCGGCGGTCCCGCGCAAGAAGCGCTATTACAGTCCCAGTGAGGTGCGGCGCAAGAAGGGCTGCATCGGCTGTGGCGGAATGGTGCTGGCGGTTCCCTTGTTAGTATCGGTGGTTGGCATCGCCGTTGCGCTGCTGTAACCACATCATCGCGTCGTCGAATCGAATTACGTAGTCTACTGGCAAAGGAGACAAACCATGGGGGATATTTGTGGCTGGATTGGCGCGCTGCTCGTCACGATTGTCATTGTCGCGATCGTCGAAAAGATCTCTCGGACACCGCTGCCCTATGGCTGGATCGGCAATATCGTCGTCGGCTTCATCGGTGGCATCATCGGACAGATGTTGCTCGGCACGTGGGGGCTTAACATCTTCGGCGTCTACGTCATTCAGACGTTTATCGGCTCGCTCGTCGCCATCCTGGTGACCAAGTTCATCCTGACGCAACTAGGCCGCAACCGCACAGCGAAGTAACAGCGGTGCAGGGGCGGGCATGTGTCCGCCCACGTTGAATAATGCAGGGGCGAGGTGACCTCACCCCTGCATTCATGTTGTAGGGGCGGACCTGCGTGTCATGTGTTCCAACTAATTCCCTTTGGCGGCGGGTAAGAGGCCCCAAAGGCGGCCAAAGCGGCAGATTCCGTTGGCACCAGGCGCCTCGACTCGCCGGGTGAGCCCGCAAATCGTCCGCCAAACCGGCGAATCTGGCCTGCCGAAGGCCGTTCTTGGGCCCCTTTCGGCGGCTCGGTGCCCGTCAGTAGGCAATTAGTTGGAATAGATGACCTGCGTGTCCGCCCCTACCCTCAATCGCTCACCAGGGGCAACCCCGCGGCCTGCCAGGCCGCAATGCCGCCTTCGAGCGCGGCCACATTCGTGAAGCCCAGATCCCGCAGAATTAGCGCCGCACGGGCGCTGGTGGCCTCGTCGGGTCAGGCACACAGGGTTACAATGGTCAGGTCCTTGTCCAGCCCCTCCGCAGCGGCAGCAATCTCCTCAAGCGCGACCAGGCGCGAGCCGGGAAGGTGCGAGGCTTCGTAAGATGAAGCCGACCGGAATTCCCATACGACCGGCGGATTCGCGCCCGCCAGTTGCGCGTGCAACTCCTGTACGCCGATGCGCGCCACGCCATCCCCGCCTATAGTGAGAAACGACTGTGTGGTGGGTGGGACCGGCACATTCGCGGCCGCAGGCGGGGCGGACTGCGATATCAGCAGGACGCCGGCGACAATCAGCAGCACGCTCGCCGCCACCACCAGCCATAACAGTGACTTTTGCAACGTCAAACCTCCCTTGTGTGCGATGCGTTTCGCTACGCATTCTACACTAGCAGCGCACAAACGAACAAGCGCGGCCATAAGAGTTCCAGATTTACCGCCAGGATGGTATTGGAGTCGAGGCTTCAGCCGGTTTGAGCGTGTACGCCCAGAGCCAGGCTAACCGGCTGAAGCCTCGACTCTAATTACCTTGTGAATTCCTGCGTCGCAGGCCCATGTTACAATGTGCCGGCGGAGGTTACACATGCCTACGATCACCCTGCCCGGCGGCGGGCAGCTCTATTATCGCCGGCACCAAGGCGGCAACCGGCTGCTTGCGCCGCTCGTCCTCGTGCACGGCGCGGGCGGCAATCACATGCACTGGCCTGCCGAACTGCGCCGGCTGCCGGATGCCATAGTCTACAGCCTGGACCTGCCCGGCCACGGCAAGTCGGATGGGCCGGGGCTGGCGGACATCAGGGAGTATGCGGAGACGGTCCACGCCTTCGTGGATGCACTGGGCCTGGCGCGGTTTGTCCTGGCCGGTCATTCGATGGGCGGCGCCATCGCGCTGGAATACGCGCTGCGCCACGCGCCGCGGCTGGCCGGGCTGGTGCTGGTGAGCACGGGGGGACGTCTGCGCGTGGCGCCGCAAGTTCTGGCCGGCCTGCAGACGGATTTCGCACAGGCCACGGAGCAGCTTGCCGGCTGGACACATGCAGAAGACGTTGATCCCGCGATGCTGCGCGAGTATGTGCAGAGGCTGCGCGCGATCGCGCCGGAGGTGCTGCAGGGTGACTTTGCCGCGTGCAACCGTTTCGACCGGCTGGCCGACCTGAACCGCGTCGGCGTCCCGACGCTGGTCCTGTGCGGTGAGGCCGACCGGATGACGCCGGTCGAGTACAGCCGGACCCTGGCCGAGCGCATCCCCGGTGCGCAACTGGACGTGATACCGGCGGCCGGCCATATGGTGATGCTGGAACGACCTGCGGAGGTGGCGGGGCTCTTAGCGCGGTGGCTGGTCGCTCGTGGCGTGCGCTAGAATCAACTGTGTGACATTCAGGATGTAGTGTGCGGCTACCGGCACCCACAAGCTGCCGGTGAACAGAAACAACAGGCCGAAGACAACCCCTGCCAGGGTTGCGCCGAGCACGCCCCAACTGCCCTGCGGCCAGTGGAGCAGGCCGAAGCCCACGCTCAGCGGCCAGAGCAGCCAGCGCGGGGCAACCAGCCATGCCAGTCCCGCCAGCGGCAGCGCCCGAAAGAGCAATTCTTCCAACAGGGCTGCGGGCAGCAGCACGAGCAGCATTCCCGCCCACTCCCACCGGCTGCGCGGCAGGATGGCGCGCAGCAGCGTGTCATTGTAGACGTCGGCGCCCCACAGCCGCACGATCAGCCAGCCGGCCAGCGCCACGACCACCGACAGCGCCAGCCCGCACGCCAGCCCCAGCGCTATATCTGCGGCCGGATCAGCAGTACGCAAGCCCAACGCCGTGCTCCCCGGCCCCAGCGTCAGGCCCAACAGCAGGCAGACGAAAATCAGGGCCAGCCGCAGCACATTCTCCGGCCAACTCAGCATCAGGTTGCGGTCAGGCGTCCAGGTGCGCAGGAGCTGCCCGGTCCGGACAGTCGCGTAGGCCAGCGCCGCAAGGAGCGCTGTGAGGATGATGAGGAAGAGGGCGTTAGACATAGCGGAACACGTGAAGAGGAGAACAGGTGAACGGGAGAACAGGTGAGCAGGTGAAGAGGTGGACAGGTGAGGATGCATACTCCTGTCACCTGTTCTCCTCTTCACCTCTTCGCCTGTTCACCTGTTCACCTCTTCACCTGTTCACCAAGTCATTCCTCGATCGTATACTCATATTCGGCCGCTTCGGTCGTCACCGGCGCGAGTGCAGAGATGATGAGCAGCGCCTGGCTGTCTTCCACGGGCGGGTCCATGATGAGCTGGCCCGTGCCATCCGCGCCCACCGTCATGCGCTGAATCACCAGCTCGCCCTCCGGACCCGGCGTGAGCAACTGGACAAGCCACCGCTGCATCACGGTATTGTCGGTCAACAGCCAGCCCTCCGACACCCACCCGGTCTCGCCGGATTCGCCGTCATCCTGGTAACCGATCTCGCTGATGGCAATGTCATCCACCAGGAAGCCGGGTTCGTTAACCGCGTCGTCCGTTACCATCTCGAAGCGGAGCAGGATTTCCTGGCCCGCATACGGTGTCAGGTCCACTTCCTCGTCGATCCACTGCGGCCCCACGCCCTCGCCGCTCGTGCCCGTCCAGCCGACGCCGTAGGCGTTGCCGACCGGATTGTCATCAGTCGTGGTGCGGCCTTCCAGGATCTGCCACGTCTCACCGCCATCGGTGGACGCCTCGACGTAGGCGTAGTCCCACCCTTCTTCGATGTCATACCATGTACGGAAGGTAAGCTTCGGCGCGGTGGCGTTGCGGAGGTCCACCGGCCGGGTCAGCGTCGTATTGCTCTGGTCGCCGCGATTCGACCACCACATGCGGCCGTCGCTCACCTCGTTTGCGACCAGCGGCGTCTCCGTGACACCCCGGAAGTTGAGCGTCAGCCCCACGCCTTCCTCGGTCTGCAGCTCGATGTAGTCCACGCCGTACTGACTGACCTCTGCAGCTTCAGTGACGGGGTACCGGCGATGCGAATCCGCGGGGTTCATGTCGAAGAGGTCAATCTCGTTGTAACCGTAACGCCCTTCGGCATCGGCATCCGGTGCGTCCAGGTAGTTGGCGATGACCCAATCGGCAAAGACGTCCTCAAAGCGCTCCGGTCGGCCGGCCTGCTCCAGCGCTTCGTTGTACCCGGCGATGCCGTTGAGTGGGGAAGCGACCACGGCTTTCGTCAAGTCTTCACCAAAGCGCTCGAGGAAGTAAGTTGTAAAGAGGTAGGCGGCCCCGTAATGCTCCGCGTTGCCCTCGGACGGGTCGCCCCAGGTCGTCAGTTGCGTGTCCGGCTTCTCGCTGTACGCGATATCCATGCCGCCGGATTCGAAATCATTGAGAATGAAGGCGAGTTCCGACATGCCCTCGTTGACCCAGGAATCCTCGTTGCGGTCGTTGGCCCAATGAATCATGTGCTGGAACTCGTGCGCCAGCAGGCCATCATAGAACGAGGTATTAGGTTGCGCGCTGCCCGCATCCGCGGCAACGTAAAACATCTCCCGCTCGTTGGAGTACTCGTTGACCGCCAGCGGGTACTCGTCCGAGGAGGAATAGTAACCGGCAATCGTGTCGCCCAGGTCGCGCGCATGGAGGATGTGCAGTCGGGGGTCATTGTCGACGCCAGGCGTCCACTCGCTGCCGAAGAACTCGCGGTTGGTCGGGTAGGTCTTCTCTTCGAAGCGGTCGGCGGAGGCCTGAAGGTCATCCTGGTCGATGTTCACGCCTTCCTGCACCCACATCGCCACGTGCTCCGTGACGTAGCGCAGCTCCGCGGTAATCTGCCGGTGCTCCTGCGTGTCCATGTTGGAGACCCAAAACTCCTGCGTCACACCGACTTCGTAGCTGGGCGGCGTCGCGTTGACGACGAGCGGGATATCGGTTACGCCCGGCTTGAGCCGGAGCGTCAAGGCGCGCGGGTCGGCCGCAGGCATCTCGCTGGCGTAGAGCGCCGCGGCCTCTGCATCGGGGGCCGGAATCTCGCCGGTGACGCCAACCGGGGCAGCGGGCGTGCCGGCAGCTTCGGGCGCCAGATCGGATCCATCTGCGCCGGCCACAGGCGTGGACGTGGCGTCGCGTTGGCTACCCTCGGCCGGGGTCGGCGCTGTGCGATCCGGCACGATGACCGTGACGACACGCGTGATGACGCGCACGGGCTCTACGTCTTCAATCTGAACGCCCGTGTCGCCGCGAAAGATGACCGTGCCCAGGACAGCCATACAAGCACAGTAGCAGCACAGCAGCAGCACAACGGCAATGCCGATCGTCCAATAAGTGCGGTTGCGATCTTTCATGAAACCTCCGGACAGTCGGGTTACAGGTTTTCAGGTTGAAGGTTGCAGGTTAGGCCACGGCGGCAACCTGCAACCTTCAACTTGCCAACCTTCACCTTCGTCAACGCCAGCACGACCCGTCACGCGGGAGCATGCCGCCGTTGTTACTATGCACGCCTTCGGGAGTCATGTCAAGATACATGAATCCAATTGGCATATAAAAGTAGCTGTAAGTGCGCAGGCAAACGCGCAGGCCGGGCTGGTCATCCAGCCGGGGCCGCACATCTTCGAGGGCCAGGCGCGCGACCGGGAGTGGCGCGGCGTCGTCATACATATACGCCTCGCGCTGCGCGTTGATCGCGACCCGCTGCGAGTCTCCACGCACATGCGCCTGGGGCGGGGGCAGGAAGACGGGGGCCAACGCCAACGGCGCGCCGAGCAGCAACAATCCCAGGAAGAAACGGCCGGCTGCCACGCGGTGCGATTCACCAATAATCCGTCGCAGGAACGCCTGCACAATGCCGCCCCAGGCGAGAAATAACACGAGATAGACGAGGCTGTTGAGCACAAAGGTCACCGGTCGGAACTCGCAGCCGCGAGATTCGCAGAGATGCGTGGGGACCGGCGCGCCGCGCTGGCCGGGGCAGATGCCATCGCAGCCGGCCCGGTAAGGGGCGACCTCAAAGGCAACGCTCGACCACAGGCTCATGCCGGGCGCGAGGAGCAGGCAGATCACCAGCACCAGCGCCCAGCGATAGCTTTGTTGACGCCACCAGATTACCAACAGCACCGCGGCCGCAATCAGGAGCACGCCTGATGCCGCCACCTGCCATGTCGCCCACTGTAGCAAGACAAGCTCCTCTACGGCAGGCAGCCCATGACCGGCTCGTCCTGCGCAGGAAAGAAAGTGCGCGAATCCGCGCCGTGGGCCCAGATCGTCGGGTACGTCAGCACGCCATCCGCGGAGACCCACAGATAGAGCCGGTTCTGCAAGTCCGTTGCCCGGCCGACGGGCACATCGTTGAACTCCCAGACCGGATAGGTGATGGCCCCCGCCCGGCGCACCTGCACCGCCGGCGTCCGGGTGAGCTGCTTCCCAACTTCCTGGTTCCATGCACCGTACAGAACGACCGCGTTAGGCTGCCAACCGACCGGCACGGAGAGCCGCGTGCCGTGCTTGAAGAACGCCACCACTACGTTGGCCAGCCCGGCCTCAGCAACCGGCCGTTCGTTGCCGGCCTCGTCGTGGGGCCAGACAATCTGGATGCGCGCATCCACCTCTGTGACCTGGCCGGAAGCGATGCCGCTGGGCACATCCTGCTGCGGGAAGTACGTGCGCGGGTCCGCTCCATGCGCCCAGACGCCGGTCGCGGTGTCCACGCCCTCCACGCGCACCAGGAAATAGAGCTTATGGCCCGGGTCATTGGCTCCGCTGATGTCCACATCGTTCAGTTCCCAATAAGGGAAGGGCTGGCCGTCCACCGTGCGCTGGACGGCTTGGCCGAGCGGCTCGGCAGGGTCCATGTCAGTCGCGCGCCACACGCTCACCCGCGGCCGCCAGCCACACGCGGGCAGCGTCAGGCTGCGCGGCATGAATAGCCGCAGGCCGATGTTGGCCCGCTGCGCTGATGCGACCGGGGCCCAGTCGTGCGGCCAGACCACCTCGATACGTGCATCCACCCCGGCGCTGCTCGTGATTGCCGAGTCCGCGTCGAGTGTCCGGATGGCGGCCGGGCCGGTCGATGTCGCGCGAGCCGCCTCTTCCAGCACCGTGTTTGCGCTCAACACCCAGACGCCCGCAGCAGCCGTGCCGAGGAAGACGCTTTCCGGCTCGCCGTGATTGAGCGCAAGTGCCTGGCCCAGGTTATCACCCACACCGATCCCGACCGGTGTCCAGGTCGCGCCGTCGTCCTCGCTGCGATAGATGCCTCCGCCATCGCGCGCGGCCCACAGCAGGCCGGGTGCGACAGGATCCGCAGCAAAGGCAGTCAGCGTGCTGCCTGCCGGCAGCCCGGCCTGGGCCGGCTGCCAGCTCGCGGTGTCCGGAGACCAGCGTTGCAGCCCGCCATCGGCGATGCCTGCGTAGAGCGCATAGACCGGAGCCTGGGTTTCGTCCTCAGGCGCCGGCGACGCAACCGCCAGCCAGCGCACCGGCTGGCCGTCGAGGCCGTGCGGCTGCCAGGTCGAGCCGCCGTCGCGGCTTTCATATACGCCTGCGGTCAGGCTGGCCCACAGGTGGCGCGCGTCCGTGGGATCGACCGCCAGTCCCGTCAGGTCCGCAGGCTGCTCGGTCTCACCTGCCGTACGGACGGGCGCCGGCTGCCACGTACGGCCGCCATCCGTGCTGCGCAACGCGGGGCGCCCGCCAAGATAGACAGTTGCGGGATCGGATGGCGCGATGGCGATGGCCTGGCGGTTGCTCGACTCCAGGCGACTCGTCTGCCAGCTCAGGCCCCCGTCATTGCTCACGGCCGCATAGTCCCAGGAGGCCACGACCAGCCGGTCGGGGTTCGCCGTATCGAGCGCCCAGGCCGTCAGGGGGACGTCGGGCAACCCCTGGGCCGCAGGCTGCCAACGCCGGCCTCCATCGAGGCTCCGCCACATGACCGGCGGTGCGGCCGCGGTCCAGCCCGCGCGATTGTCCGAAATCGCATAGAGCAGGTCGGGCCGCACCGGGTGGCTGAGCAGCCCCGCAATCTTGCTGTTCGCCGGCAGCCCCTCGCCCAGGGGGCTCCACAACGCCCCGCTGTCCTGGCTATTGAACAGGCCGTATCCGGTCGCCGCCACCACGCTGGAGGGCAGGAGCAGAAATTCAGCCACTCCGCCGCTGCTCAAGGCGCCTTCCAGCGGCTGCCAGGTCAGGCCGTCGTCGGTCGTGCGGTAAGTTCCGGCGCTGGTATTAAGCAGGTAGATACGGCCGGGCAGCGCGACCAGGCTGTGCGGCTCACCGGACACGGGCAGTCCGCTCGTACTCAGCGACTGCCACGTCAGCCCGTGGTCACGGCTCCGTTCCAGCATCATGCGGGCCGTGCCCGCGCTCCCCTGTCGCCGGACAAGCAGACCGCTGCCATTACCCTCCGGTGCAAAGGCAACCCGACCGGGGCCGCTGACTTCTCCGCCCGCGCTGACCAGCCGCCAGGATGCCCCCGCGTCGCCGCCAAGAAGGACATCGCCGCCGTGGGTCGTCAGGTAGAGGGTGTCGGGCTGCACCGGGTGCACGATCAGCTCGGCCAGGACGCTGCCCGGCCGCGGTGTATCACCGTTCGCCGTGAGCAGGACTTCGAACGCCCGCCAGGTCGCATCACTGTTAGTCAGCCGGTAGACATAGCTGCGCGGTTCCGGGCCGGTGTCCACTGCGCCCAGGAACAGATGGGCGCCGTCCGGGCTGCGGGCAATCGTACGAATGACCAGGTCGTCGCGGCCCAGCCGCACCTGCTCCCAGCGCCAGCCACGATCCCGGCTGCGCCATAACCCGCTGTGCGCGGCCTGTCCCTCACCCGCGGCATTCAGCGCTACATAAAGCGTGTCGCCATCCGGCTCGATGTGCAGCGCCGCGATGGGACCGGGAGGCAGGTCATTCGTCACCGGCTGCCAGGTCGCGCCGCCGTCGATGCTGAGATAGAGGGCATCTGCGCGCGCCGGGGTGCCGCGCTCGCGCCACTGGGTCTGGTCCTCGCGGCGGTTGACGCCGGTCACGCTGACCGCATAGAGCGTGCGACCATCGGCCGCGCCGGCCAGGTGACTGATGCGGCCGGCCGGCCCGCCGAGCGACTGCCACCGAGCCGGAATCGTCTGTCCAGCGGACGCACGCGGGTAAGGTAACAGGGCCAACAGAGCAAGGCCGCAGAGTATACTCATCAGCGAGCGAGCGCGATGTCGGGGAGCCATGCCATCTCCGTCACGGTTGGACGAGGAACCAATCGAGGAGATTTTACCATAGAAAATGAAAAAGGGGGTGTCTGTGCGACACCCCCCTCCCAGATCAACTCAGCTTATCGTTATTCGGCGCTCGACTCGATGGCGTAGACCACCTGAATCTGCGTGCTGAACGTGACCTCACCCGGCTGCACCGGCGTGCCGCCGCCGCCACGGCCCTCGGCCGCCGCGTAGAGCGGGATAGCCTGGCTACCGATGACCTCACTGATGGAGACCACACCACCGGCCACGACCCCGTTCAGCTCCGCCAGCGACTCGGCGCGCTCACGCGCATTCCGAATGGCTGCCTCGCGGGCCTGAACTTCCAGCGCTTCCGTGTCATCCAGGCCGAAAGAGAGGCCCCAGATGTTGTTGGCGCCCGACTTCACTGCGGTGTCCAACACTTCGCTGACCCGGTCGAGATCACGGATGGTGATCATCACCATGTTGCTGACCCGGTAGAACCCCGGCACCGGCTGGAACTCGCCCGGCTCGGACTGGGTCGAGCTGGCCATGGGCTCGCTGCCCGGGCTGCGCTCGAAGTTAATCGAGAAGTTGCTGGTCTGGATATCCGCATCGGCAATCCCGAGGCCCTTGAGGGCTTCCAGGATGGCGTCCATGCGGGCCTGCGCCTCGGCCATCGCTGCATCCACCGTACCGGCTTGCACATCAACGCCGATGGTGGTCGTCGCGATTTCCGGCGCGACCTTGACTTCACCGCGGCCGACGACGGTAATCGTGCGGACCGGGTTGAAGGTGGCCGCGTTGAAGGCCGGAGCCAGCGGCGCGGTGGTTGTCGTAGTCGTCGTGGCCGTGACCGTTTCCGTCGGGACAACAGTCGCGGGGACGTCGGTCGCTGTGGACTCAGCCGCACCCGTCGGGGTTGCGGTCGCGTCCTGCCGGACCGGCGCGGCCTGCGCACTGAGCGCGAAAGCCATGACCGCCAGGGCACCTACTACGAACAGCGCCACCAAAGTGAACAAAGATCTAGAACGAACAGACATGCGGAACCTCCTCTGATGTCCGGCAGTGTTTCGATACAAGTTGCCACTGCCTCTTACGCAACTGGGGACTATGACGCCCCAAAAGCAGGATAGGTTCCACATGCGAGAAAAGATACCGTGATTGCTAATTTGGCGTCCGGCGGCTTCTCGGGAAACATTAGGTTGCA
>CAZTMA010000121.1:0-17656 GCA_964614645.1 uncultured Anaerolineales bacterium | reverse complement strand
TGGGCAGCGTCGCGCTGCTGCAGGCGCTGGCCGGCGAGTTCGAGCGCGTGTTTCTGGATGAGGCGGCGCATTTCAGCGTGCGCGACGCGGTTGCGGCTGCACGCGCGCCCTCGCACCCGTTCCGGCATCTCGACCCTGACGACCTGGCAGTTCAACTTCGCAGCCATTTGCTCCCGCGCGAGCGGCCGCTTGTCCTGACCGACGGTATCTTCCCCATCTCCGGCGAGATCGCGCCCGCTGCAGAATACATGCGGGTGCTGGCTGCGTACGAAGGCGCGCTCCTCTGCCTGGATGATGCGCACGCGACCGGCGTCATCGGGGAGCAGGGCCGCGGGACAGTCGAGTACACGCGGGCGGCGGACGCCGCGCAGGGGGTGCGAGTCTTCACCGCGCATACGCTCAGCAAGGCGCTGGGCGGCCATGGTGGGTTGATTGCGGGCGAGGCTGCGTTCATCGCGCAGGTGGGGCGGAACGCGGTCGCCCTCGGAGCCAGCAGTCCGCCACCCATCCCTGCGGCTGCCGCATCGGCCTGGTCGCTGGACTTCGTCGCCGCGCACCCGGAGCGCCGCGTTGCGCTGTGGGCGAACGTGGCACGCGCCCGCGCCGGCTTCCGCGCGTTGGGTTGGGAGCTGGAGGACAGCCCCTCACCCATCGTCTGTCTGCGGGCGCGTCCCGGCGTGGACCTGGCGCGCATCCAGGCGGAGCTGTTCGAGCGCGATATCTGCGTAGCGCATGTCACGCGCTACTCCAGCACACCTGCAGGCGGTGCGCTTCGCGTTGCCATCTTTGCGACGCACACCGCGGAGCAGATCGACCGGCTGCTGACCGAGGTCGCTTCACTGGGATAGGGGGCAGATCATGGCGTACTACGGGTGCGCACGGGCCAAACAGACGGGGTCTGTGCACGCACAGACCCCGTCTGTTTATCCGTTTCGATCCGTTGCCGTGTTATTCGACCGGATCCGGCTTCGCCAGTGTGTCCACCAGGTTGCGCCAGTTCAGGAAGCTTTGCTCCTTGGGCCGGCCGCACACCCAGTCCATCGTCAGCATGGCTTCCTTATACGGGGTCACTGCGACACCGCGGCGCTCGATGCCGATCACGTTGATGTCGGTATTGCCGGATTCGATGTCCTGCATGATCTGCCGCGCCGCATGTGCGCCGAGCCTGCTGCCCTGCACCCGGTCGAACGCAGTCGGCGCGCCCCCGCGTTGGAGATGGCCCAGGATGGTCTGGCGCACCTCGAACTGGCCGTCCGACTCGGCTTCCATGATGCGGCGCACGAACTCCGTGTCATAGTGCGGCGACGCGCCTTCTGAGATGATGACGATGCCGAGCTTCTTGCCCTGTGCAAAGCCCTGGCGCAGCGTCTCGATGTCGTGGCGCAACGAGTCCAGCGTGATGCCGTCCTCGTTCAGCAGCTCCATCTCGGCGCCGGTTGCCAACCCTGCAGCCAGCGCGAGATACCCGCACTGCCGGCCCATTACCTCGACGATGAAGGCCCGGTGCGCGGCGCCGGCGGTGTACTTGATCTTGTCGATCGCATCGACGATGTTGTTGAGCGCGGTGTCCGCGCCGATGGTGATTTCCGTGCCGGGCAGGTTGTTGTCGATGGTCGCGGGTACCAGCATCATGGGGATGCGCAGTGCCCGGTGCTGCTCGCGCGCGGCCATGATCTTCTGGGCCTGCAGGTAGGTGCTCAAGCCGCCGACTGCGATCATGCCGCGGATGTCCCACGCTTTGATCTGCTCGGCCATCTGCGCGATCTCTTCGTCGGTGAGATCGTGACGCACTGCCCCTAGCTCGCTGCCGCCCCGGTTGATCCAGCCGTGGACCGTCATCCAGTTCAGGTCCCAGATGTCTCCGCGCGCGAGGCCGCCGAAGCCGTAGCGCGCGCCGACCACATCCTGGCCGACGTTGCGGGCCATGCGCAGCGCCGTACGCAGGATGGCGTTCATGCCCGGCGCGTCCGGCCCGCCGGTCAGCAGCAGGATGCGCCCCTTGCCGGCCAGCGCCTGCTTCGGTTCGGCCCGCGCCAGCGTCTTGAACATCTCGAAAGAATCGAGGAAGCTGCGGCCGCGCAGCTCCAGCGCCGCCTGGAAATGGCCCTGATCCATCTCGACGTTGATGGCCTGGCTCTTGGCGACCATCTCTGTCAGGGGGGTGGCGGCCGGCTGGTTGTGCACCAGCCCGACCATTACTGGTGTGGGGTCAGGTCCGGCCAGGTACTCGACTGCGGCCTGGCCCAGCCGCGACGCGAGAACGCGGTCGAATGCGCTGGGCGAGCCGCCGCGCTGCACATGCCCCAGGACGGTCACGCGAGCGTCCACGCCGGCCCGCGTCTTGACGATCTCGGTGATAGTCTCGGCCTTGATGGGCAGGCCGTCGGAGTGGCGCGCACCCTCGGCCAGGAGGATGACATCCTGCCGCCGGCCGGCCGCACGTCCGCGGCCCAGCGCCTCGATCATCTTGTAATGCCAGCGCGCGTCCATCTCCTCTTCGGGAATCAGGACCCAGTCGGAGCCGCTGGCGACTGCGCCCATCAGCGCCAGGTAACCGCTGCGCCGGCCCATGACCTCGACCACGAACGCGCGCTGGTGCGAGCCAGCGGTGGACTTGAGCTTATCGACTGCCTCGACCACGGTATTCAGGGCCGTATCTGCGCCGATCGCCATGTCCGTGCCGTACTGGTCATTGTCGATGGAACCGGGCAGCCCGACGATGCGCAGTGGCGTCGGATTCTCAGCCTTCTCCGGCGGGATGACGCCTGCCGCAGCCAGGGCCTGCAGGTGTTCTTCCCACTCCTGGTAGAGCAGCAGCCCGCCTGTCAGTGACCCGTCGCCGCCGATGACCGCCATGCCGTCGATGCCGACGTTGACCAGGTTGCCCACAGCCTTGCGGCGACCCTCCTTGCTGCGGAAGACCTCGGAGCGGGCCGTACCCAGGATGGTGCCGCCCAACTGCAGAATGCCGCCGACATCGCGCCAGGTGAGCGGCTGGAACTGCTCGGCGCCGTCCACCACGCCCTGCCAGCCTTCGTGGATGCCGACCACCTCCATGCCCTTATCGATGGCGCAGCGCGTAATGGCCCGAATCGCTGCATTCATGCCCGGCGCATCGCCGCCGCTCGTGATGATCCCGATTCGCATGGCAACCTCCAAAGTACACCTGGCGGCTTTCGCCTCGTTCACGTCTACGGTGTGATTCTAAGGCCGTGCGCCGGTCCTGTCAATGCAGCGAACCCCTTCTGAGACTGAACCCTTTTTCGGCGGGCAGAGCTGGCACAAAACAGCTCTGTACGCGACCCAGCTTCCGGCGCGGCTATCCCAGGAATTCCTGAGGGTGCAGGCGAAGGCAGATGGAACTTGCCACGAAGCCGATCAGCCCTTCGTATGGCTCCCCTCATAGGTAGCAGTGGTTGATGGAAAATCAGTGTGGAGTGAGGCAGCGTCCAGTGCTGAAGACGCAAGGCCCGGTACTATGCCTGGGGTTTGTGGACAGCCGGTTTTCGCCGCAGGTAGCCTCGTAGCACGTCGTACTCCGCGGCGCGGAACACGCCCAGCCCCAGCAGCGCGGCCACGTACACCAGCAGCCCCGCCGGCAGCGCGACCGGCAGCGGGAGTCCAGCGCGCTGCAGCCCCCAGACGGTCAGGACATTCAGCACGCCTGCGGCCAGCGGACGGCCGAGCAGGTGCAGCCAGGGCATCGGTGCGACATAACGTTGGACGGCCCAGGCGAAGGGGATGAAGAGCGACAGCTCCGCCGGAATCTGCAGGGCCGCGGCCGCGACATAGCCGAAGCGCGGCACCAGTAGCAGGTTTGCTGCGGCCGTAAAGCCCACGCCGATCAGGAAGGCTTTCGTGAGGTAGCGCTGCTGGTTGACCGCAATCAGCACGTACTGGGTAACTGAGTTGATGAACCCGATGGGGATGGACCAGATCATGATGCGCAGTGCGATGGCGGCATCGGGCAGATAGGCCGCACCGCCGAGAATCTGGATGAGCGGTGTCGCGGCAAATGTGAACAGTACGGCCAGCGGCAGGCTGACGATGAACAATAGCTGGAGGGCCAGCCGATACGCCCGGACCAGCGTGTCTGCGCCGGCCTGCGCATAGCGGCTCATCAGCGGGAAGATGGCGAGAGTGAAGTAGCTGGGGATGACGTTGAGGCCGTCCAGGTACTTCACCCCTGCGGAGAAGATGCCCACCGCGGCCAGTCCGGTCATGGGCGCGCCGCGCAGCACGAGTTGGCTGATGCGCCAAAAGACTGTCGCCAGCAGATGGTTGATCATCAGCGGCCCCGACTCGGCGAGCATGTGCTGCTGGCTCCGCCAGCTTAGACCTAACCGATCCCACCCCCGCTGTGGACGGTCTCGCTTAACGCTTGGGTCGACACCGCCACCTTCGGGCGGCAGCACCTTGCTGCGCAGCAGCCAACCGAGCCAGACGACCTGCACGACGTTCATCACCAGCGACACCCAGGCCAGCCCTACGAAGCCCATGTCGAGTGGGGGCAGGATGACGAGCGCGCCAAGCGCCACCTTGCCGACTGCCGTAGCAGTGGAGGTGGCGGCAGGATATTCCATTTTCTCGAATGCGTTAAAGACCGAGCTGATGGCGTCTGCGATGTTGGCGAAGAAGAGCGCGCCCGCGAAGATGGCGATCGCCTCCACTTCCGCCGCGGTGAGCTGGTTCAGCACGACCCGGTAGAACAGCGCGACGAGCGCCATGAGCGGCAGGCTGGCCAGCCACAAGCCGGTGCGCAGCGCAATGACGTTATAGAGATAGCTGCGGGCCCGGCTCTTGTCCAGCGCGACATCGCGCGTCACCAGCGTGCCAAGGCCGAAGCGGGTGAGAATTTCGAACAGCCCATAGAAGGTGATGGCAAAGACGTACCCGCCCTCACCGACCGGGCTGAGCACCCGCAGCCGCAGCATCGCGAAGGCAAAGTCGATGGCCCGGCTCAATAGCGACATTGCCATCTGCACCGCGCTGTTCTTCGCGACCGTCCCCACCTCGCTGCCTTCGCCCTTGTAGAAACGACCCCACGCCCACCAACCCAGCAGCAGGAGCAGGGTGATGCCGGCCAGGAAAGTCATATAGAGGCCCAGCAGGACGCTGCGCGGGGAATAAACGAAGCGCACGGTCCATTGCCCCGCTGATGGCAGGTAGACCGCCCGGAACGCGCCGTCCGCGCGGTAGAGCGCCAACTGCTGCTCGACCGGATTGCCTGCCGCGTCCACGCCCTCGCCCTGGACCCCGAACGGCCGCAGGTAGGCTTTCCACCCTTCGAAGTAGCTGTCGGTGAAGACCAGCCATCCGCGGTCGCTGATGTTCACGTCCACGAAGATTTCGCGATTCCCGCGCTGACTGATGCGTGCCTCGCGTACCTCGGGCGCCGAGGCCGCGGGCAGCGTCTCAAGTGCCAGCTCCCCGGCGGTCGCCGGCTCGACGACTACGGTCTCGGCGGGGTCCACCATTTCCAGCAGGTCCAGCGCCGCGGCGGCATCCGCAGCCGCGACGGCCTCTGGCACGATAAACACCCGCGGCAGCGCGTCCTGGTTCTCGTAGACAACCACCTCGGCATCGTACACCTGTCGGTAGCCGGCATTTGGGACCGCGCTGGATGTCACTACGTAGCGCACGCCGAGCAGGTCCAGCAGGCGGCTGTCCAGGGCTGCATAGTTGGGCTGGCCGTCAATCTGGGTGTAGATGGGCGCGATGCGGTTGTAGAGCAGGTCATATTGCGGCTGGATGCGCTCCATCAGGGTCGCGTACTGCCGTAGGATGATCGAGTCGTATCCCCGGATGTCCTCCAACCCGTAGGCCATCACAGAGTTGGCCCACAGTGTCTTGTCATCGGGTGCGTTGAAGCTGGTTAGCCGCCAAGGTTGTGCCGGATCCTGCTGCGCCTGCAGCCACTCGATGACGGGCGGCATGAAGCTGAGCAACTTCGGGTCTGTGGCCGGGTTGAAGCTGTGCCCGACGAGCCAAAGGTCGAGGATGAGAAGGAAGGGCAGCGCGGCTTGGCGCAGGAATCTCGCCATCTTCTTTGGCTGCATCGCGCGTTTTAGCGTGCTGGTTGGCTGAGGGTACTCCCAATCTTTCCAACTGGTTGACTCCACGGCAGTGGCAGGTGCAATGCTCTTCCCAGATTGTTCGTCACCGCCGCGGTCGGTGTAGACATCGTCTGTTGAATGGGCTGGCCGGGTCCACCACAGTGCCAGACCTGCGAACAGTGCCATCGCGCCGAAGCGGGCGAGGCCCATCGCCCAATAGCTCCACGCCATCATGCCATCGGCAAAGCCGCGCGCTTGGATGCGGTCGGCCCAGAAGCCCCAGACCATCAGCCGATCAGCCAGCGCAACGAATGGCCCGGGCAGGACCACGCTCGCCAGCACGACGAGCAGCGCGCCCGCCCCAGCGACAACAGCCAGCCCCGCAACCACTGTTACGAACGTCTGCAGTGAAGCCCGCCGCCGCGTACTGTCGCCGGCTTCCAGCTTCCAGCTTCCAGCCGTCAACGCCTGCAAGCCGAATCCGGCCAGCGCGGCCATGCTCAACGTGTAGGGAAAGACCCACCGGAACGCGGAGTGCAACTGGCTGTAGCCGGGCAGGCCGTAGTACAGGAGCGCGTAGAGCGGTGTCCCGAAGGCAAAGAGCAGGGAGAGAAGCGCCAGCACGGTGAAGAGCAGGACGGAGGACGGGCGAGGCGGGATTGAAGATTCACGCGAGTCGTTATGCTCGGATGGTTCTGGCCCTTTGTTCCGCTGTCTTCCCTGCACCGCTGCGGCCGCTACGGCGACCGCAGCCAGCAGCCACGTCACGATGCCCAGGTAGTTGCCGCCTTCGACGTAGTTTTTGACGCCCCAGTCGATGGTGCTGAGCGGCTCACCGAGCGCGTTCTGCGTGACGGGCGCCCACGTGCGTTGCCAAATGTCAAACCAGGTGTGATGGGTCGGGTTGCCGAAGAAGTCCGGCAGGAAGAAGGTCAGGACCTGCTGGCTGGGCCAGGCCCAGTCGCGCACCTGCTGGAGGCTGGCCGAGCCCTCGCGGAAGGACTGCGAGACCAGTTCGTAGAGTGGTAGCAGTTGCACGCCGCTCAGCGCGAGCCCGATCGCGACCATTACCAGCAGCCAGAGTGCCAGCCGTAGCGAGGGCAGCGGCGTGCGTACCCGCCGCCACAGCACAACCAGCCGCCATAGGGCGTAATACGCGCTGACCATCAGCGTGTAATATGTGATTTCGACATGACCGGCAAGGCTGGCGAGCGCGAGGAACATGCTGCCCGCCGCGATGTACGGGATGGGCGAGAAGGCCGTTGCGCCTTTCTCCTCCTGCTTGCGCACCACGGTCTCGATCATCGCCAGGACCAGCGGAAGCCAGGCTGCCGCCGCAATGACCATCGTGAAGTTGACGCTGACAATGAAGAAGCCGGAGAAGGCATACGCAATCGCGCTGATGACCGCCGGCAGCGGGCGTAGCCGGAGCACGCGCATGAAGACGTACATGGCTGCGGCTGCAATGCCGAGCTGGAGCCAAGTGAACACACCGAAGGCTCGCCATAGTGGCAGGATGTAGAAGAGGGTGCTCAACGGGTACAGGGCGGAATGTTGTCCTGCGGCCAGAAAAGGCGCGCCGGCAAAGAGCCGCGGGCTCCACAGCAGGCCGCCGATATCGCCCGTTCGCAGCGACTCCAGGATGTAAGACTTCCACTGGTAGTTTTCGAGGATCAGGTCGCTGATCAGCGGATTGTGTGGGACGTTGGCGCCAAGCTCCTCCGCGTAGGGTTTCCACGGCGGGAACTGGTACAGATTGTCTGCGGGCAGGAGTGTTGCGTTGCCGAAGACCTGCGGCGCAAACCACAAGAGCGGCAGCAACAGCAGGGCCAGCACAACAAGGGCGTCGGTGCGCCGTGTAGTCTCAGGTGCTCGGGTCACTTTAGCTCAGGACTGCCCGCGGGCAGATTGCTTCTGCTGACGCCCCGGTGTCGCCACCAGATGCGGAGGACATCCACCGCTCCCTGCAGCTTGACAGGCACGCTCATCTTCGATTTGCCGATGCGGCGATCTTCGAAATAGATGGGGATTTCGATGACCTTGAAACCAAGGCGTTCGGTCAAGTAGGTCATCTCGACCTGGAAAGCGTAGCCGTTCGACTGCACCCGATCCAGGTCAATGCCGAGCAACGTCGCTCGGCGCCAGCACTTGTATCCGGCCGTGATATCGCGCGTCCGGATTCGCAGGATACGCCGCGCCCAGATCTCGTTGGCCCACCAGCTCAGGAAGCGGCGCCACCAACTCCAGCGTTCATCCAACTGGCCACCTGGCACATACCGTGAGCCTACCACTACGTCGCACCGGTTCAGCAGGGTCAACATCTGAGGGATCTTGGTGGGTGGGTGTGAGAAGTCGGCGTCCATCTGCACGATGGCGTCGGCCGCCATGTCGAGCGCCTCCTTGAAACCGGCCAGGTAGGCCCGGCCGAGCCCTTGCTTGCCCGGCCGGTGGCAGACGCGAATCTCGCCTGGAAACCGGCACGCCAGTTCGTCGGCCAGGCGGCCTGTGCCGTCAGGGGAGTTGTCATCTACGATCAGCAGGTGCAACTCCGGTACGGCCAGCGCGCGCAACTCGGCAACCAGGCTGGGCAGGTTGGCGGCTTCGTTGTAGGTTGGAATTACGACAACGGTCCTGGAGATGGCCGCTACGTCATTCGATATCAGAGAAGGCACGAAGCTGATTCTATCACGCAGGTCAGCAAAGTGCAACCCTATTGCCTTTTGATTTGCCATGCGCTATAATCTCAAACTGCGGGGTGACGGCAGCGGAGGAGGTGGCGAAATGGGGCGCAGTCCAAACTCCAAACCGGTCCAGATTTTGTACATCGGTCGGGCTGACCCGAACCATGACAAGGTCTGGCAAGGATTACACCAGGAGGGCGTGGCTGTCGTCTTTGCTCGCACGCAAGTCGCCGGTCTGCAGATGGCCCGCGAGTTACAGCCCAATCTAGTCATCATTAATACAGCTAACAGCCACTTTGCTGGTGATCGTCTCTGTCGTACCCTCGGACGTCGTCTGCCTCAGGCACGTCTCCTGGCGATCCTCGACCGTGGGGAAGGCCATCATCTCGAGGTGCATGAACGGCTCGTCCATCCCTTCACCGCACGTAAGCTGCGTGATACCATTCGCCGGCTGCTGGATACTGCCACGCCGCACGTTCTGCGGGCCGGCGATGTGGAGCTCGATCTCATTGCGCGCGTTGTCATCAGCCCCCAGGGAAAGATTCACCTGACGCCCAAGCAATGCCGCCTGCTTGCGATTTTTATGGAACATCCCAATCAGGTCATCTCGCGCGAGGACCTGATGAAGGAAATCTGGGAAACGCATTACCTGGGCGACACGCGCACCCTGGATGTCCACATCCGGTGGCTGCGTGAGAAGATTGAGGTCAACCCGATGCGGCCCCGGCTGCTGGTGACGCAGCGCGGGGTGGGCTATAAGCTGGTCGTGGCAGTATTCACGGAGCCGGGACTCTCCTCCGTGACGGATGAGCTGGCTGAGGCGGTGGAGCTAGAGGCCGAGGAAGCGTAGCGTGCCTCACCCCCTGGCCCCGTCTCCTGAAATGGGCCAGGGGGTGAGGCCAATTCGCTTAAACCAAAATCGGCGCGTAAGCGCCGACTGGTTCATCAGCAAAAGTGATAATAAGCCCGCAAGGTCGTACCCTGCGGTGCAGCCCGGCTATTACGCCGCCTGCGATGCCTGCGCCCGGTTCAGGGCCTTCATCAGCCGGGACTTGCGCCGCGCGGCCGCGTTCTTGTGGATAATGCCCTTCTCCGCCGCCTTGTCGAGCGCGCTGATGGCGTTCTGCAGAGCCTCATCGGCGCCCGCCAGCTTGCCGGACGCGATGACCGACCGCGCCTTCTTCACAAAAGTGCGCGTCGACGTGCGAACGCGGCCACGATAGACGGCCTTGCGCGCGTCCCGGCGCATCGCCTTCAGAGCAGATGGATTCTTTTTCAGATTTGGCACCGATAGCCTCCAGGAATGTAACGTACACAGACCTTATTTATACCCCAGGTGGAGGGTTTTGTCCAGTTTGGGGGTGCAGGTTGTTTGTCGCCTGCTGGTTGGTTGCCGCCATACGGGCTACATCGGCCATGGCTTCCTCAACATACGGATAGGCCAGCCACACTGTTGCTGAGCCGAAGACGGCACCTGTCAGGAGGCGGAGCCACCAGTCGCTCTCGCGCAGACCGAGCAACTGCGTCCCGCCGTCGATCAGGATGGGCAGGAGCAGCACGCCGTACAACCAGAGTGGCAGCTTGGGCAGTTTCCCGTCGCGGCCCTTGAGCCCTTTCCGCAGTGCACCGAACAGCAGCCCACTGAGGAGTATGGACCCGTAGATGGCAATGTCGCGTTGGCAGAGCGCGGTCTTGAAGCCTGCCTCTGCCGTACCCTGCCAGCGCATGGCTTGGCGTTGCAGGACGTTCAGTCCCTCCGGCAGCGCACCGGTCGCCTCCAATTCGTGCACGTCGTAGACGGCCTCGCGGCCAAACAGGAAGAATGACCGTTCGGGCAACTGGTGGCAGGTCGGCGCATAGGCCGCGTATATTAGGTTGGCGGGGCCGGTAGCGCCCGCTTCCATGAGCACCGGCGCGAGGAAGGGCATTCCCACGAACAGGGCGACCAGGACGTTGAACACGATCAGCCAATGCCGCGCAAGCCAGGCTGCAAACCGGTCGATCGCACTCGCGAATCCGCCGGCGGGCGCGGGCCGGACAGGTGTGTTCTCCGTCATCTCAGGCCGCGAGCTTCCCGCTGGACGCTGAGCTGGCAGCCGGCTCCTGGCTCGGCGCTGCCACGCCGGTCGCGACCGCCGCGCCGCTCAGGTAGCCGATGTAGGCCGGGATCAGCGGGAGAACGCATGGCGACAGGAACGATAGCAGACCGCCCAGAAACGCAATGGGTAGACTGACCGCAGACGATACGCCCCCTAGTTCGACGCTGGCAAGTCCTGTGCCGAACCGCGCCACAAAGAAATTGGCAATCAGCGACAGCCGGTCGTTAAAGAGGAGGATGCCGACCGCGATCAGAAAAAGCCCGGTAATCTTCGATACGAGGCCCAGCCGCCGGTTCAGCCGCCGCAGCACACCCGTCATGCTGCTGAACGCGAGACCGGTCAGGAGGAACGGAATGCCCAGCCCGGCTGAGTAAACCAGCAGTAACAGCGCGCCCTGCCCGACCGTCTGCGTGTCGCTCGCCAGGAAATAAATCGCAGCCAACACGGGTCCGACGCAGGGAATCCAGCCCGCGGAGAAGAAGACGCCCATCAGCGCGGAGGAGAGGTAGCCCCAGCGGCGATCCACGTGGGCCTGCACGCGACCCTCGGTGTACATCAAGTGGCCCAGGCCATCCACCGCCCAAATGTAGGCGCGGCCCAGCGGGTTTTTGTCGCCACCCGCCGCCCGGAGGCGATCCGCCAACCAGCCGAGCACGCCCGCCACCTGCAATCCGAAGAGGATCAGCACCGCACCGCCAATCTTCACGAAGGTGGGGAGGTAGGCGTTGATCGCGTAGCCGAAGAACGCGACCGATGCGCCGAGCGTGACGAACACCAGGCTGAACCCGATGACGAACGCCAGTGCATGCGAGAATGTCACCCAACGGCTTGTCACCGTCATGTTTTTACTCCACAACCGGGCAGGGCCTGGTTTAGTGCTGTTCCTCGCGTTCCCGCGCCAGCTCGCGCAGGGCTGCGATTTCCTGCTGGATGCTCCGCTGGCGTTGCATCATGCTGAAGATGAAGACGAATGCTGCCAGCCAGATGATGAGATATGCTGCCACCATGAAAACCATGACCTACACTCCTATGATGCTCGATCCTCAGGAAAGATTACAGAAGGCTGAAGGAAAGCCATCCTCCTTCTTTGATCTTCCATCTTCCTTCGTTAATACCCCAACTGTTCCCTGAGCAGCTCCACCTGTTCCTTCGTCTGTTCGAGCCGGTAGCGGTGGATCAGCAGGACCACGTAGAGCAGGGTGAACGCAGCCAGGCTGATAAAGAACGCGGTCATCATGCCGGATGACAGGCCGAAGCCGTCATTCGAGTCGATCAGCACCGGATGAATCGTGCGCCACCAGCGAATCGACATGAACGTGATCGGCACGCTCAGGAACGCGAAAATGCCGTACACCGACGAGAAGCGGGCGCGCCGCGCCGGGTCTTCCATTGCGCTGCGCAGCATGAAGTAGGCGACGAAAAGCAGGAACATGATAGTGTAGGTCGTCAGCCGCGGGTCCCACGTCCACCAGACGTTCCACGCGGGCTTGGCCCAGACCGAGCCGCTGGCCGTCGCGGCCAGCGTGAACACCAGCCCCAGCTCCGCAGAAGACACAGCCAGGCTGTCCCAGTTGCGCTTGCTCGTCGCCAGATAGCCGATGCCGGCGACCATCGTCACGCCGAACGCCAGCATGCTCAGCCACGCGGCGGGCACGTGGAAGTAGATGATGCGCTGCGCGGCCGTTTCGTTGGGCGTCAGGCCCACTGCGTTCGGCGCGAGCCACAGGGCATACAGGGCGGCGGTCAGCACACTGAGCCCGCCCAAAGCAGTCAATATCACCAACCAGCGACTGGATCGCTCCATATTGCAAGCCTCCGGGGAGATTAAGACAATTCTACTCTTCAACCACAAAGCCGAAAGTAAGGTACGCCACAACCGTGAAGCCAATGTCATACAGCGCCACCAGTTGCAGCCAGTTCCCCAGTTCGCTCAGCGGCACGCCGTCCACCAGTCCACCGGTCATCTTGACGCCAGCGACCAGCACGGGCAGCAGCACCGGGAACAGCAGCACGGGCAGGAGCACCTCGCGTGCCCGAGTATTCACCGCCATCGCGGAAAAGACTGTGCCGACCGCCGCAAACCCATACGTGCCCAGGAATAGCACGAGCAGATGCGGGCCGGTGATAAGCGACAGGTTGAAAAAGATCATGATCAGTGGCAGCAGCGCGGCTTCGACGACCAGGATAAAGATCAGGTTCGCCAGCATCTTGCCGAAGTAGATGGCCGCCCGGTCTACCGGGGCAAGAAGCAGGCCGGCGAGGCTGCCTTTGTCCTGTTCGATGACGAACGCCCGGTTCAGCCCCAACGTCCCTGCGAAGCTGATGGCGACCCAGATAATGCCGGGCACGACCATCTTCATCGATGGTACGCGCAAGTCAAAGGCGAAGTTGAAGACAATCACGGCCAGCAGCGCAAAGACGAACACGCTGCTCAGGATGTCTTTCGTGCGCAGTTCCGCCCGGATGTCCTTCCAGATGATCGCGCCGGCAGCTTTCCAGAAGTTCATGTGGCACCGCCGTCTGCGGCGCCCCTGCTGTCAGCGGTGGCCCTACCACCTGCGGCGCCCCTGCCGCCGACGTACTGGTCATAGAGGCGGCGGAATCCCACCGCGTCCAGGTCGCGCGCTGCGGTCTCGAAGACTACGCGGCCGTTCGCAAGGATCACCGCCCGGTCCGCAATAGACAGCCCGCGCTCCAGGCTGTGCGTGACGGTCACGATGGTGCGGGGCCGCTCGACACCGGTGTGCTCGGAGCCGGCGCGGCGGCCGCTCAGCTCGCTCAACAGACCGTGAAGCATCTCCGCCGCCTGCGGGTCCAGCCCCGTGTCCGGCTCATCGAGCAGGAGCACTTCCGGGTCATGCAGCAGCGCCCGCGCAATCGCCAGCCGCTGCACCATCCCGCGTGAGAATGTGCGTACGAGGTCCCCTCGTCGCGTATAGAGCCCGACCCGTTCGAGCAGGGCCTTGATGCGCGGCTCCGGCCCCTTCAGGCTGTACAGGCTGGCAAAGAAGCGGAGATTTTCCTCTGCCGTCAGGCTGTCGTAGAGCAGCGGCGCGTGGGACACAACGCCCAGGTAGCGCCGGATGCCGTCCGCATGCTGCGCCAGATCCAATCCACCAATGCGCACCGTCCCGCTGGAGGGCCGGCTCAGGCTCGATAATATGCGCACGAGGGTGCTCTTGCCCGCGCCATTTGGCCCGAAAAGGACAAGCGACTCGCCCGGCATGACGCGCAGGTTGACCCCGCGCAGCGCGTACTTGCTGCCGAAGGCCTTTGTGAGGTTACGGACCTCGATCATGGCGATAGGCTCGCTGAGGCTATCGCTGGCGATGACACCCACGGCGTCGTCGCGTCTGCTCCTCTCGCTCATGTGCTGCCTTCGCGGCGCAGCAGGTCGCTCAGTTGTGCCTTCAATCGCAGCCGCTGATCCCGGTATGCGGTCTCGTTCAGCTCGCCTGACTCGTAGGCTATGTCCAGGCGAGCCAGTGCATCGACCAGGTCCGCGCGTGTCGCGCCCGCGGCGGTGATTGCCGCAGCGCCTGCGCCGGCCGCGCGCCCGCGCACGATGGGCAGCAGGATCAGCGCGACTGCGCCGCCCGCGGCCAACCCGATCAGCGCGGCCAGCAGCCAGGGGTTAAGCCCGCTGGTGCCGGTGGTGGTTGCAGCCGAGACGCCGCCGGCCGTCGGCAGATTGGTCATGCGGATGAGAATCTGTTGGCCCGCAGCGAGGTTCTGGCCCAATAGGTTGTGATAGCCGCCGTTCTCGGTCGAGCGCACGCCCTGGCTTGCGAGTTGCGGGCTGCTCACCTGCTGGCCGACGTCGCTGATGAGCGCGTTAACGTTGGCCGCAGGGTAGGCCAGGGTATGGGTCAGGTCGAATTGACCGCCGGTGTATGGCAGGCTATAGCGGAACAGGAGCTGGCGCACGTTCGCACCGGGGCGCAGCGGGAGCTTATCTACGAAGCCCTCAGCGGTCAGCTCAAATCGGCCCGAACCATCGTCGCCGTCGATTTCGACGCTCTGCGCGCCCGCGGGCAGGGAGACACGCAGCACGGCGGTCCCGTCGCCGGTGTACGTGCGGTTGCCGTCCAGGCTGAACAGCAGCAGCTCCGCAACGAGCGCCTGCCCGCTCTCGAATTCGACGATGTAATGCACTCGGTCGGTGCGGAGGCCGGCCGCCTCGGTCGTGGTCTCATAGACCGCGAGGGACAGCTCTTTGGACGTCTCGCCCTCGCCGAAGCTCACGAAGTCCGTGTTGTACGGGACGCCCGCAGGATAGTCGGTGCGCACTACGTAGGCGAGGCCCGGGTCGGTATCGAGTTCGGCGAAGCTGTAGACGCCGTTGGCGTCGCTTACCGCGGTTTGCTGGCCGAGCATGGCGGTAGTGTCGAAGACGCCGAGTTCTACGGTGAGGCCAGGCAATGGCTCGCCGGTCGTCTCGTTCGTCACCGTGCCGGTGATGACGCCTGCGCCCTTCGCCAGCGGTCCGCGGAACAGCGGCCCGCCGAACGACAGGCCGCGCGTGTGGGCGAGGACGGCCGCCTGCTCCTCCGCGCTCAGCTGGTCGGCAAAGCCGGGCATCTCGCCCTTGCCCGCGGCGACGACCTGTGCCCAGGTAGCCTGTGTCACACTCGATGTGACGGCGAAGTCGGTCAGGTCGGGTACGCCGGCGACTGAGGCTGCCCCCTGGCCGTCCGGGCCGTGACACGAAGTGCAGTTGGCCTCGTAGACCTGCCGGCCCAGTTCCACCTCGTCGGCGCTGGTGTGCAACGTCCAGGCATACGCGACGGTGTCCCAGATTTCCTGGTCGGTCAGCCGCTCTTTCCACGGGGGCATCATGCGCGGCATGTTGCCGTTCTTGGTGATGTCGAACCACTCGGCAAGCGACTTGCTCGCAGCAAGCTGAACATCGCCCAGCGTTGCCGGCGGAACACTGAGTCCGGAGGCCGATGGGCCGTCCCCCTGGCCGGTCTCGCCGTGACACGGCGCACAGTTGGCGGCATAGCTCGCGGCGCCCGCAAGCGGTTGGGGGTGTGTGGCGGTGGTGGATGTCTCCTGGGCCCATGCCGGCTCAGTCAGCCCGGGCACGGCCAGCGCCGTCGCAGTCAGGAAGGCTGCCAGGAGAATACAGGCCATGAGCGCGCGGATTGCTCTAGTCGTCATCACAGGTGTGCTGTCGCTTTCTAGGGATGTTCCGAACCAAAAATGGCCGCCCGCCACATCGTTGCGACGCCTGCGGGCGGGCGACCATTGTTTCTGCTTGCCGGAGATGATACCACGGACCGGGAGGATGCGCTAACTTACTTGATGGCCTCGACCTTGATCTCCTCGTAGTCCTCTTCATAGCGCGACGGGCACTTCAACAGGAGGTTGTTGGCTTCGACGACGCCGTTGGGCCCGAGCGTACCTTCGACGATGGCGCTGGACCCCTCGCGAGTGATCTGGTCAGGCTGGACGCCGTGGAAATGGATCGCCAGTTGCTTGCTGGCGTCGGTCGGGTCCGAGATTCTGAAGTTGAGGTCGAGCGTGGCCGCATCGTACGTGATGCTCTCGGTCACGATGTTGCCGCTGACCCGGAGGTTTTTATCAATCAGGGTCGCCTGCTGGGCGACGACTTCGCCCACCTCGCGATAGTATGCCCCTGCACTGGAAATCGAGGAAATAATCAGGTACGCGATCAGCGCGACGATGACGACCCCGCCGACGATGAACTTGACTTTGCTGTTGGCTTTGCTGGTGGTGACCGCGCCGCGCAAGATCGTAGAACTCTCAGCCATTATGCCTCCGAGTGATGCGTCGCCGGGGGGCTGGCCCGCATGACGCTGCAATAAGTGACGGCTGCAGTATAGCATCGAAGGGGCCAGGTGTCAACGACAAAAGTCACGTAATGAAAACCGGCAGCGAAACAGTGGGTTTGCCACGTACCCGGTTCTGTGATAAGATGGATGTGTATCGAAGCACAATCCCACCCCTTTCATAGCGGAGCGTCCGGCAATGCCTATCAGCGTCCTGATTGCTGACGACCACGGCATGGTGCGTCAGGGCTTACGCATGTACCTCGCTTTGGACCCCGAGATTACGGTTGTAGGCGAGGCCTCCAACGGGTCAGAAGCCGTCCAGTTAGCCCACGAACTGCATCCCGATGTCGTACTCATGGACCTTCTGATGCCGGTCATGGACGGAATCGCGGCGACGGGCACCATTCGCCGCCAATTGCCCGATACGCAGGTCGTCGCGCTGACGAGTGTGCTGGAGGATGGCTCTGTCGGCGAGGCAGTGCGCGCCGGCGCTATCGGATACCTGCTCAAGGATGTCGCGTGCGATGAACTCTGCCGATCGATCAAGGCGGCCGCTGAGGGACAGGTGCAGCTCTCCCCGAAAGCCATGGCCCGGCTGGTGCGCGAGGTGAACGTACCCGGGAGCCCGGAAGTGCTCACGGAGCGCGAGACGGAGGTGCTGCGGCTCCTCGCGCGCGGCTACTCGAACAAAGAGATCGGGCGTGCTTTGGATATCACCGAGAAGACGGTAAAGAACCACGTCGCCAGCATCCTCAGCAAGCTTGGCCTCACCAGCCGCACGCAGGCGGCTCTCTTCGCAGTCCGCACGGGGCTGGCTGCGCCCGATGCGCCGGGCAGCCTGAGGTAAGAACCAATCTGCAGCTCGCGCTCGACGAGCCTGCGAAGGCAGCTGCCTCAGAACGCTTCTAGAAACCCCTTTACCTGGTCGTACCGGAAGACCGGCCCATCCTGGCAGATGTACTGGTCCCCGACGTTGCAGCGGCCGCACTTGCCGAGGCCGCACTTCATCTTGCTTTCCAGCG
>CAZTMA010000120.1:0-17734 GCA_964614645.1 uncultured Anaerolineales bacterium | reverse complement strand
ACGGCAACAGGGCTGGCGGGCATCCTGGCTGGAGCGGGCCTGCTGGCCATCCCCACGCGCGACCTGGTGGTCAGTTTTGCGGGCATCTTCCTGTTGACCATCGGTTTTGCGCTGCTCGCGCCCGCGTTCACATGGGCGGTAATGCGCGTGGCCGTGCCGGTGGGCAGCCGGCTCGCAGGGGTGCTGGGCCGCATGGCCCCGCGCAGCGTCGCGGGCGCGCTCAGCAGGACCGCCGTCGCCATCGCCGCGTTGATGGTGGCCGTCTCCGTGACCATCGGCGTCGGCCTGATGGTGGACAGCTTCCGCAACACGGTGGTCGCGTGGCTGGGACAGACGCTCTGGGGCGATGTATACATCTCCGCTCCGCAGATTACGGCCACGCGATCCGCTGCGCCGCTGGACCCGCGGGTGATCGAAATCGCCAGCCGGTGGCCGGGCGTCGCACGTTGGGATGTCCTGCGCTCGGTCGATGTGGCCTCACCCGACGGCGCGATTGCCGTCTCCGCCGTGTCCGACGAAGACCTCACGGGGCCGCGGCTGTTCGTCTCCACTGATGGCAGCCGGGAGGAGGTTGCCGCGGCGGTTAAGGCCGGCGCAGTGCTGGCCAGTGAACCTCTGGCTAACCGGCTAAGCTTGCCGCCGCGTGGAGCGGCGGTCACGCTCTACACGGACGCTGGGCCGCAGGTCTTCCCGGTCGCGGGCATCTACCGCGACTACTCCAGCAGCCAGGGCGCGGTCATGATGACGCTGGACCTGTACCGGCAGCACTGGAATGACGCCACGGTGACCGCGGCCCTGCTGGTCGTCGAGCCGGGCACAGACGTGGACGAGGTGGTGGCGGGCCTGCGCGACGCGCTGAGCGACGTTCAGGGCGTCGTGGTGCGGCCCAATGCGGCGCTGCGCGCAGAAGCGCTGGCTGTGTTCGACCGGGCGTTTGCCATCACCGGCGCGCTGCAGATGCTGGCGGCCATCGTCGCCTTCATCGGCGTGCTCAGCGCCCTCCTGTCGCTCCAACTGGAGCGGGCGCGCGAGTTCGGCGTGCTGCGCGCGGTCGGGCTGACCGTGCGCCAGTTCCGCGGATTGGTGCTCATGGAGACGGGGCTGATGGGTGCGGTCGCGGGGCTACTGGCGATGCCCACCGGGTTCGCGCTGGCGGTCGTGCTGATCTTCATCATCAACCGCCGCTCGTTCGGCTGGACCATGCAGCTCTATGCGGACCCGCTGGTGTTCGCCCAGGCGCTGGCGCTGGCCGTCGTTGCGGCGCTGCTGGCCGGCGTCTATCCCGCGATCCGCATGGGCCGGATGGCCGCGGCCGAGGCGCTGCGCGGGGAATGACGATTGAAGATTGCAAATTGAAGATTGAAGATTACGATGACATGGATTGAGGGACAGCGTGAATAGGCGAACCAGTACATCATTATTGGTAGGGTTGGTGGTCGTGGCCCTCGCTGTAGGGGCGGGGCTCTTCTGGCCGCGGACGGCCGCGCCGCTGCGCGCGAGCCTGGTGGCCGCCGCGCCGCCGGCAGACACGACCGGCTTTGCGCGGGCCGAGGGGCCGCGCAACCTGGTCTTTCCCACTGACCACGGCCCGCATGACGACTTCCAGACCGAGTGGTGGTACTATACCGGCAACCTGACCGCGGAGACGGGTGAGCACTTCGGCTTCCAGCTCACCTTTTTCCGCCGCGCGCTGTTGCCCCCGGCGGAGCGATCGGAGCGGGCGTCCGCGTGGGGCGCGGAGCAGGTCTACATGGCCCACTTCGCACTCACCGATGTCGCGGGGCGTGACCATCACTCCTTCGAGAAGCTGGCGCGCGGCGCGGCCGGGATCGCGGGCGCGCAGGCGGAGCCGTACCGTGTCTGGTTGGAGGACTGGTCGGTCGAGGGGGCCACGGGCTCGGGTGGCCCCGTGGCGTTGACTGCGACCGCAGAGGATGTGGCACTGCAACTGACCCTGCTCAGCCGGAAGCCGCCCGCGCTGCAAGGCGACCGCGGCTACAGCCGCAAGGGGCCGGAGCCGGGCAATGCCTCCTACTACTACAGCCTGACGCGCATGGCGGCGGAGGGTGCGGTGACTGTGCGCGGGCAGACGTTGGCAGTGACGGGGCTGGCGTGGATGGACCACGAGTTCAGCACCAGCGCACTCGGCCCGGAGCAGGTCGGCTGGGACTGGTTCAGCATCCAGCTCGACGACGAGACTGAGCTGATGGTCTTCCAGTTGCGCCGCGCGGACGGCAGCGTGGATGCCTTCTCCAGCGGCACGCTCATTGCAGAGGATGGCTCGACCCGCACGCTCGGCCCGGCAGACTTCACCATTACCCCCGCGGGCGAGTGGCGCAGCCCGCGCAGCGGCGGCGTCTATCCTGCAGCCTGGACGGTCGCCGTGCCGTCCGCCGGGTTGCAGCTGAACGTGACGCCGCTGCTGGCCGACCAGGAGATGGACATCTCGTATCGTTACTGGGAGGGCGCGGTCCGCGTCGAAGGCGTGCGCGGGGACCAGCCGGTCAGCGGGTATGGCTATGTGGAACTGACGGGGTACGCACAGAGCATGCAGGGCGAGTTCTGATGCCAAACAGACAGCCGGTGACGATGGCTACAGCCCGGGCCGCGGCCAGCGTTCTATCCGTTCCGCCAGCGGGGGCAGGCGCTTAGGGTTGGGATTGGACTTGAACCAGCCCTTGCGCACGCGTTCGGCTTGTTCCGGCAGCTCGGTGCTGCCCCAGACCAGTGACGCGCCGAGGATGCCGGTTAGCGCAGAGCCCCAAAAACTCCCCATGAACAGCGAGATGACCAATAGGAGCACGCCTGCCGCCATCACATAGGGCCACCACTGCCAGCCGAGGTAACGCTCCACGCGAATGACCCAGGCGAAGCCCAGGCCGATCAGGATGAGTGTAGCGAGGCCGGCGAGCAATCCGGTGAAGTTCATAGCGCCCCCACATTGTGCGTGTCGAGCAGCCGCCGGTGACGGGTGTTCCGGGGATTGGCGGGCGCGTGACCGCGCAGCACGCGGCGCTGCTGGCGCACGCACTCCAACGCATCCCACAGAAGCGTAATGCCCAAGATGCCGAAGCTGCCGCTGAGGAGCCGCGAACTCACGGCGAACGATGCGGCCAGCGCGGCCAGACCGATAATGAGGAACAGCGGCCACGGCAGCCAGGCCAGCCGGTACTCCAGCTCACGCACGGCCACATGGCCGAGCCAGATGCTCAGGAAGGCGGTCAGCCCGAAGATGAGTCCTGCAGTTTCCACGAGTCCCTCACAGCGCGATCCACTCCCCGTCCGTCACCCGCGCCAGCTCGTCCGGCGTCACACGCAGCAGTGTCCGGTCGTCGCCGCCGCCGCCGTAGATGACTTCCCAACCGCGAATGGCCGCATCGAGCAGCACCGGCACGCGCTCGCGATGGCCGAACGGCGGCACTCCACCGACCGGGTAGCCGAGGACCGCGAGTACGGTCGCGGCATCTGCCAACTTGATCTGTTTCTTGCCCACTCCGTTGCGCTCGGCCAGCACGCGGCGGTCCACGATCGCGTCGCCCGAAGCAATGACCAGCACCGGTGCGTCGCGCACGATGAACAGCAGCGACTTGATGATCTGCGCGGCGGTGACACCCAGCGCCGCGGCTGCAGCGGGCACGGTCGGCGTCTCGACCGTCATGGGAACGACCTCCGCGGCAATGCCGGACTCACGGATGTAGGCATTGAGGTCAGCGGGGGTGAGGGGGTTGAATGTATTCATCGTCTCATCGCGTGAGACCTTCGAGGTATTCGATACCTCGAAGGTCTTTGAAGATCGTCAGCTTTTGACAAACGTCCCGTCGTGCAGGTCGGCCAGCGCCTGCAGGATCTCCTCGCGTGTGTTCATCACGAACGGGCCGTAGCGCGCGATGGGATCGCCGGTCGGCTGGCCCGTCATCAGCAGGAAGCGCACGCCCTCCGCGCCTGCCTGCACCTGCACCGCGTCGCCGTCGCTCAACACGAGGAACCGGTAGGCTGCCAGCGGCGTGCTGCCCCCGAAGCTGCCCGCACCCTCGAAGATGTAGGCCAGCGCGGTCTGTCCTGCGGCGACGGGCTGCTTGAAGGTGACGCCCGGCGGTACGGTGACGTCGAGGTAGGTCGGGTCGGCCGCAATCTCGGTGGCCGGGCCGTCCGTTCCGTTGTACTCACCCGCAATGACCCGGACGACCGTTCCACCGGGGCCCTCCACCACGGGAATCATCTGTGCGGTGATCTCCCGGTAACGCGGGCGCGACATCTTCAAGGCGGCGGGCAGGTTGACCCAGAGCTGGAACCCCTCCATCCGGTCGGTCTCGCCGCGCTGGGGCATCTCCTCGTGCAGGATGCCGCCCCCCGCGCTCATCCACTGGACATCGCCCGTGTAGATGGTCCCTGCGTTTCCCAGGCTGTCCTTGTGGTCCACCGCGCCCGCCAACATGTAGGTGACCGTCTCGATGCCGCGATGCGGGTGCATGGGGAACCCCGCCAGGTAATCCGCCGGATTGTCCGACCCGAAGTGGTCGAACAGCAGGAATGGGTCGGGGAAGTCGAGGATGCGGGAGGGGAAGCTGCGCTTCAGCCGCACACCCGCCCCCTCCATGACCGTTTGCGGAACGATTGTCGTCACGACTGACCGGATTTGCTCTGCCATAATGTATCTCCTCGATTCACAATCCGGTCCGATTCTACGCCAGTTTGATCGGTATTACAAACGCAACGGCTCGGTGTCGCACGCACCCGTTGCGGGCAGCGATCGATGGCGTTCGGGTTGGGAAGCACTCTCACTGTTCCAGGGGGGGTGTCCGACTATGATCAGGCCACCAGCCGGAAGGAGTTGAGGTGACCTCACGCACGTTGGGACACCCGATGGCTCAGAATCCCGGAGGTCTGCATCGCCTGGCTGAGATCTTGGCTGGCCTGTCGCTGGCGGAGGATCTCGGCGTCGGGCACCCTGTCGACCACGTTCTGCGCGCCTGCTGCATCGGCATGCATATCGCTCAAGAGATGGGCCTCCCGGCTATCCAGCGCGCCGAACTCTACTACACCCAGCTTCTGATGCATGCGGGCTGCACCGCAGATGCAGCTGACTACGCGGCGCTGCTGATGGGCGATGAGCTAACCGCCCGTGCTGACTTTGCCTTGACAGACCCCACTTCTCTCCCTGACATGCTGGGCTGGCTGTGGCGTAACGTGGGTCCCGACGCACCCCTCGCGATCCGGCTCCAGCGAATCATCGCCGTCCTCGGCCGTGGCCCCAGCGCCTTTATGACCGGCCTGCAAGCCGTCTGCGAGGTCGGTGCCCGCATCGCGGGGCGCGTGGGGATGCCGGAACCAGTACAGCGGGCGCTGTTCAACCTGTGGGAGTGCTGGAACGGCAAGGGACCGCGCGGGTTGCGAGGAGACGCCATTCCCCTGTACTCCCGGATTGCTTTCACTGCATTTCTGGTCGACTCCTTTGCCGCTGCGCGGGGCCCGGCAGCCGCGATCCAGGCGGCGCAAGCCGAGCGCGGCAAGGCACTGGATCCCGCTGTGGTAGATGCTTTCCTGACTAACACCAAGCACCCTGACTTTTGGCGCTTTTTGGCGGATGACGATCTCTGGTCCTTGGTGCTCAACCTCGAACCAGACTCGGTCTATCGGTATGTGGCTGAGGAGCGCCTTGACGCGATCGCCTGTGCCTTTGCCGATTTCACGGACTTGAAGTCACCCTCGCTCACGGGACACTCGCAGCGCACGGCCGGCATTGCAGCGGCGATCGCTCGCCGGATGGCGCTGACCGATACCGAGATTGCAGACATCAGGCGCGCGGGCATGCTGCATGATCTGGGCAGCGTGGCTGTACCGGTAAGGATCCTTGCCAAGCGCAGCACGCTGACCTCGGCCGAGGAAGAGCGGATGCGCCTGCATCCCTATTACAGCGAGCGCATTCTGAATCGGGTGCCGGCCTTTGCCAGGTTGGCGGCCGTCGTCGGTGCGCACCACGAATGGGTGGACGGCCGCGGCTACTACCGTGGGCTGGCCGGTGAGGCCATACCGCTCGGCGCGCGGATTCTCGCGGTGGCCGACCGCTACGATGAGATCGTGTCGGAGCCGCAGGATGAAGGAAGAGCCGGGGTCCCGGCGAGCGCTGAAGTCCTTGCACGCATGCGCCGGGAGGTAGGCACACGGCTGGCAGCGGCGCCTTTCGACGCACTCGTGGAGGAGCTCGGCGGCCGATTGGAAAAGCCTGCGCGCCGGCGTGAGCTGCCCGCGGGCCTCACCGAACGTGAGTTGGAGGTGCTCGCCCTGGTCGCCGGAGGAGCCACCAATCGCGAGATTGCCCATCGGTTGGCGATCAGTGAAAAGACGGCTGGCCACCACCTGGAACACATTTTTAACAAGATCGGTGTTTCGAGCCGGGCCGCAGCCGTGTACTTCGCCATGCAGCATGGGTTGATATGAAAATGGGGTGTTCTCCCGATGCGGGATCCCGCGATAGGCCGTAAAATGGCAGGCATAGTGAGCCAGCCAGGCTTAGCCAGCGGTAGACCCAGGAGGACAGCATGGAAATGATCATCTCGAGGGATGGCGCACCGATCGCCTACCATCGTAGGGGTGCAGGATCCCCCTTGGTCCTGGTTCACGGCAGTAGTGGTTCGAATCCGGTGAATGGATGGATGGACGTCCTTCCGGCTCTGGAGGAGTGCTTCACCGTGTACGCAGTGGACCGGCGGGGCTATCGTGAGAGTGGGGATGGCCCGGTCTATGCCATAGAACGCGAGTTTGAAGACATCGCGACCCTCGTAGATGCGATTGGTGAGCCAGTCGATCTGCTTGGACACTCCTTTGGCGCTCTCTGCGCCCTGGGTGCGGCGTTGCTTACCTCTAATCTGCGTAAGCTTGTCCTATACGAGCCGGCTATCGCCATTCCGGGCGCGACGCTTTATCCTCCAGGAACCATCGACCGGCTTCAGGCACTACTGGACGCGGGCGACCGGGAAGAGGTTCTGACCTATCTCTTCCGTGACATCGCCAGGATGCCACCTCATGAGCTCGATCAGTTACGGTCGGCGCCCACATGGTCGGCGCGGATTGCTGCAGCCCATCTTGTGGTGCGAGAGTCGCGTGCAGAAGAACAATATGTGTTCGATCCGCACCGGTTCAGCGATCTGCAGATCCCTACGCTGCTTCTGACCGGCGGCGATAGTCCGCAGTTCCTCAAGGATATCACCGAGGCTCTGCATGCAGCCTTGCCAAACAGCCGGATCGCCGTCCTGCCTGAGCAGCAGCACATCGCCATGATCACAGCGCCGGATGTGTTCCTGCACGAAGTGCTGGGCTTTTTGCAGGGACCTGAGTAAGTCAATGCCGGAGGAAACGACAATGGACCAGGTCAAATCACGGGATGGCACCATGATCGGCTTCTGGCAAAGCGGCGCGGGACCGGCGTTGCTTCTCGTGCATGGCACCACCGCAGATCATAGTCGTTGGGCAGCCATCACGCCGCTATTGGAACGACACTTTACCGTCTATGCAATGGACAGGCGCGGCAGGGGTGCGAGCGGCGATACTACCACTTACGACATCATGCGCGAAGCGGAGGATGTGGGCGCGGTGGTGGACGGAGTGGCCGAGGCCACGGGTGAGCCAGTCGTCGTCCTCGGTCACTCCTATGGCGCAGTCTGCAGTCTTGAGGCCTCGCTGCTGACAGACAAGATTCTCCGGCTGATCCTCTATGAGCCGCCCATCCCGACCGGCCTGCCCATGTATCCGGTGGGCCTGCCTGACGAAATGCAAACGCTCATCGACCGGGGCGAGTTTGAGCCTGCCCTCGAGTTGTTCTTTCTTCAGGTCGTGCGCATGCCCGGACAAGAGTTGGCCGCCTACCGGCGGCTACCTGTGTGGCAACAGCGGATCCGGTTGGCGCCGACGATTCCCAGAGAGATGGCCATCGATCGAACCTACCACTTTGACGCTGAGAGGTACACTAACCAACAGGTGCCAACGCTGCTTCTGCTGGGCAGCGAGAGCCCGCCAATGTTCCGCCAGGCGGTGGGGGTTGTGGCTTCGGCGCTGGACAAGAGTCAGGTGGTTGTTCTGCAAGGCCAGCGGCATGTTGCCATGGATAGCGATCCTGATCTGTTCGTTGGGGAGGTGCGGCGCTTTCTCCTGACATAACGGAGTGCCGGGTCGGGACAGCATCCGGGCCAGTCATCGGCTATAATGGGAGTGGCAGATAGCGACCTGCTGTCGCCAGCAGTCGCCATGATCTCGCTCCCTTCTTCCAGGAGGCCAAATCGATGAGTGCCTTGACCCGGTCAATCTACCAAATGCTGCAAGGAGCAGCCAGGGCTTTTCGGACCTTTCCGGCTGCAATTGCCAGCGCGCTCGCGTTCGCAATCGTCACAATGGTCAGGATTCAACTGGATTGGCCGCAACAAGAGGCCTACAACTTCCTGTTCAATTGCCTGCATTGGGCCTTCGCATTGGGCGCGGTGTTCAGCCTGACAGCGATCACGGCGGCCCAAACCCGCTTCAATACCGGTAGAGCCTTCTTAATCGCCAACCTGCTAGCCGTTGTGGTCGTCGCCGCGACTTTTCTGGTACTCTATCTGTTTGGTGGGACGTACCCGATCGGGGGCGAATCGCGATATGCCGTGATTTCGGGCCTGACAATTGCACGTGTCAGTGTGGCTATCTTGGTCAGCCTCATCGCCTTTATCGTCCTGGCCGGCTATCCCCAAGACCAGTCCGACTTCTCCCGCTCCTTCTTCATGGCCCACAAGGCGTTTTTCATTGCCCTGATCTATGGCCTGGTGATCGAGGTTGGGACCTCGGCGGTTGCCGGCGCCATCCAGGCCTTGCTCTACCGGGAGATGAGCACTAAGGTCTATATGCACTTGGGGACCCTGAGCGGATTCCTGGCCTTTACCATTTTCGCCGGCTACTTTCCGGACTTCCGAAAGGGACAGGTTGATCCGCAGCGCGAAGTTGCGCAGAAGCATCCGCGCTTCTTCGAAGTCCTGTTCGAGTACATTCTGATTCCAATCGTGCTGGCACTGACGGTTGTTTTGCTGCTCTGGGCGGGCAAGACCATCTTGGGTGGCATGGGGTCTTCGTTCATGCGTATTTCCGGCATCGCGACCTCTTATACCATCGGGGGGATCTGGCTCCATATCCTCGTCACCCACTATGAATCTGGGCTGGCGCGATTCTACCGCCGGGTTTTTCCGATCGCCGCGCTGGTGATCTTAGCATTTCAGGCCTGGGCCCTGGTGCTCCAGCTGCAGGTGTTTGGTCTTAAGACGGCCGAATACACCTTCAGCGTAGTCTGGGTCTTCGCTCTGGCATCGGCCGCCCTGCTGCTCGTCCTGCGGGCCAGGGCCCATCAAATGATCGCTCTGCTGGTCTGTATGTTGGCTGTGTTCGCGGTATTGCCCGTGGTAGGTTACCAAGCCCTGCCGGTCACCTCTCAGGTTGCTCGGCTGGAGAACCTGCTGGTCAACCAGGGCATGCTGCAGGCCGGCAGACTGATCCCAGCGGTCACTGCGCCTGAACCGGCCGTGCGCGAAGCGATTACGGATGCCGTCTACTTTCTCGCGTATGCCGGTGATGCGGAACTGCCGGCCTGGTTCGACAGGCGCTTGAGTGAAGGTGACGAATTCGAATCCCGACTTGGCTTCGAACAGACATGGCCGGAGGTCGAGATCGTCGCTGAAGACCGGCCCGATCCGGACATGGGGATCTCTCTCATGCTGGAAGCCGGAGCCGTCGACATCAGTGACTACCGCTGGGCCGTCAACATGGGGAGTGGGGAGCTGAAAGGGCAGGAACAGACGAACTCGGTTACGGTCAATGGTGAGAAAGGCTCGTATCGGATCGAATGGACGATGAACGTGCAAACGGGAAAACCGAAATTGAAGATCGAGTTGGACGGTCGCGTCATCCTTGAAGAGGACATGTCGACCTACATCGACCAGATTTCGGCGGCGTTCCCACCGGGCCGGCCGGGCACCTCGGCGGCCATTGATGACATGAGCCTGTCACTGGAAGCACCGGAAGCGAGCGCCCTGCTGGTCTTCCGCTACGTGAATATCAGCGTAGATCCCACCCGCGACAAAGTCAATTACTGGCTCGAGTTGAGCACGCTCTATCTCAAAGAGTACCCTTGATGTGCCAGCCGGCTATATCGCGGTTAACAAGACTCTCATCGAGCGCAGACCGTGAACCTTGGGGAGTATAAGTCAATTCGAATGTCGCAGCCTCTCGTTTTGCGAGAGCACGGAGCATTGCTCAAACGGGTGCGCGATGATACACTGCCGCACGTTCTATATAACCCGTGTGAGGTGTCTGTGAGTTACTCTGCCTGGTATCAGTGCATTCGCGGCTGTCCCGGCCGCTATAGCGTTCTTGACGTGATCTATCGCTGCCCTGCGTGTGACGGCCTGCTGGAAGTCGCGCATGATGCGCGGGCGCTCTCCGCAGCAGGGTCCGGTGCGGCGTGGCGCGACCGGTTCGCTGCGCGCTCGGCCATCGGGAGCGGCCATGTGTACTCCGGCGTCTGGGCCAGGCACGAGTGGGTGCTGCCCCAGGTCAGCACGGAGCACATCGTCACGTTGGGCGAAGGCTACACGCCGCTGCTGCCCGTCCCACGCCTCGGTCGAGAGTTGGGCATCGGGCCGGAGCTATGGGTCAAGCAGTGCGGGGTCAGCCATACCGGGTCGTTCAAGGACCTGGGGATGACGGTTCTGGTCAGCGCGGTGAACCAGATGATGGCGCAGTCCGGCTGCCCGGTGCGCGCGGTCGCGTGTGCATCCACCGGCGACACCTCCGCAGCGCTGGCCGCCTATGCTGCGACTGCGGGCATCCCCGCGCTGGTCTTCCTGCCGAAGGGCAAAATCACGACCGCGCAGCTCATCCAGCCCATCGCCAACGGAGCGCACGTGCTGGCGCTGGACACCGACTTCGACGGCTGCATGCGAATCGTGCAGGAAGTGACACGCGACAACTCCATCTATCTCGCCAATTCCATGAATTCGTTGCGTGTGGAAGGACAGAAGACCGTCGGCATCGAGATTGTCCAGCAGCTCGGCTGGGAGGTCCCCGACTGGATCATCCTGCCCTCCGGCAACCTCGGCAACATCTCCGCGCTGGCGAAGGGCCTGGCGCTGGCGCAGGAGCTGGGGGTCATCGACCGGCGGCCCCGGCTGGTCGCCGCGCAGGCACAGCGCGCGAACCCGTTGTACCTGGCCTACCGCCGCGGGTTTGACCGGCTGGAGCCGGTCACTGCGGGCGCGACGGCCGCGTCCGCCATACGCATCGGCAACCCGGTCAGCTACGAGAAGGCGGCCCGCGCGCTGCGCGACTTCGACGGCGTCGTTGAGCAGGCGAGCGAGGACGAGCTGGCGGACGCAGCCGCGCTGGCCGACCGCGCGGGGCTCTACACCGATCCGCATACGGGCGTCGCGCTGGCAGTCGCACGCAAGTTGGCCGCCGGGGGTGCGATCCGGTCGGGGCAGCGCGTCGTGGTCATCTCCACCGCGCACGGGCTGAAGTTCAGTGAGTTCAAGGTGGGCTACCACGAGGGCACGCTGGCCGATGTGGTCGCGCGGCATCGCAATCCACCGGTCGAGCTGCCGGCGGACGCGGGCGCGGTCAAGGCTGAGATTGCGCGGTGGCTGGGCGGGTGAGTGGTCAGGGAGGGTGGGGCAACGGATGCAGGCGAAGCTGCGGTTCGCACCGGATAAACGGATAGAGGCTCCCCGTTCACTGCCTCCATCCGTTTATCAGTTTAGCCGCGTAGCGGCATCCGTTGCGTTGGCGTTGCGCCCTACGCAGCCTGCAGGTTCACATACGCCAGCGGTGCGCGGCTGACCTGCCCGACCGGCATCACGTCCACCAACTCGTACTCGCGCGTGCCGAGCCCCAGCTTCTCCCCGTACTCCACGACCTTGTACGGGTCCTTCAGCGGGCCGTGCAGGTGCTGGAAGGGATGCCCCTCGGCGTACCACGGCTCCATCGACAGCGGCACGTTCTCCAGGATCAGCTTCTCTCGCGCAATCACATCCAATGACGCCTGCTCGACGGCGCAGATGTCGTCCGAGCCGAAGATGCCCACATCGGGCAGGATGGGCATGCCCGTGAACCCGAAGCAGTCACAGACCGGGGTCATGTGCGTGCCGACGCTGATGAAGGTGGTCTTGCCAGGCGCGAAGGTGGACAGGCTGAGACTGACCGAGATGGCGCACGCCTCCTGGAAGGCCCAGAAGTTCACCGGGTCGATCTTCAGCGAGCCTTGCGGCGCGACCTTCAGGCACCGGCCGCACTGGTTGCAGTTGTCAAAGTGCAGGTGCAGGTCGTTCGGGTTCAGTTTGTCCTTGACCAGCGCGCCGTGCGGGCAGGAAGCGATGATGGCGTCGCGCACCACGGGATCCGGGCACAGCTCGGGGAACCAGTAGGGATCGTAGTGGCAGGTGTCATGGATGGCGCTGCGGGTCGGCTGCATCATGCAACCCAGCGCCAGGTTCTTAAACACCCCGCCGAAGCCACAGGAGGGATGCCCCTTGATGTGTGCCAGGTCGATGAGGAACGTGGCATCCTGGATGCCCCCGCCCACCAACCAATCGGTGATGTTCTTGAACGGGTGCGTGTGCCGGTAGTAGTAGTGTTCGTCCAGCCCGCCCGTCGGGAAGACCGAGCAGCCTACCGTCTCAGCGGTATAGCCGCGCTCCGCGGCGTTGCCCGCTGACCAGTTGAGGTCTACGATGAAGGGCCGGCCGCCGCCGTCCTTGACGGCCTGCACGACTCTGCGCACGAATACCGGGTGCAGGGTCGAATAGCCGACGTTGCCGCCGAGGTGCATCTTGATGGCGACACTCTCACCCCTGACCCGGTCGCGAATGTGCAGGCTGTCCACGATCCGGTCCAGCTTGAGGGGCAGCGTCTCAGCCGCATCCAATCGAGTCTGGCGCGGGGAAGCATAATACACGATGCTTGGCATGGGATTACCTCTCTACTCAATATAGGCTGGGAAGATTCGAATGTGAAAGAGGTTACATTATGCCGTGGGAAGGCGGGCTTGTCAAACGGTCATGCAGCCAGAGGTATGCGCCGGCCACTGCCGGGAACCGCCTTAGCAGCCCATCTGTGATATACTGCACTGCACCTGACACTTGCTTCTTACCTGTTATACCCTCAACGCGGAGGAACCCATGGACATCGGAATCCCCAAGCAACGCCGGCCCTTTGACTATCGCGTCGGCCTGACGCCGATGGGCGTCGAAATCCTGACCGGGCTGGGCCATCGTGTCTACATCGAGCGCGACGCCGGGCAAGGCAGCGGCTTCGAGGATGAGCGTTATCGCGCGGCGGGCGGCCAGATTGTTTACTCGGTCGAAGAGGTCTACGGCCGCAGCCAGATGATTCTCACCGTGTCGCGGCCCACGCTCCCGGAGTTCGACCTGCTGCAGGAAGGTCACATCCTCTTAGGTTTCCTGCACCTGGCGGTTTCCCATCCCAGCAAGGTGGAGACGTTGCTCCAGCGCAAGGTGACGGCCATCGCCTACGAAACCATCCAGGAGCCGGACGGCCATCTGCCCGTCCTGGCTGCACCCAGCCAGATTGCCGGACGGATGATCCCTCCGATCGCGGCCCAACTGCTGCAGAACAACGAAGGCGGCCACGGCATCCTCCTGAGCGGCGTGCCGGGTGTGCCACCCGCGCATGTCGTCATCCTCGGCGCGGGCATCGTGGGCAGCAACGCTGCACGCCTCTTCAGTGCGATGGGCGCGCGTGTGACGGTCATGGACACCGACGTGCGCCGCCTGCAGGCGCTTGAGGAGCGCGGCTGCAAAGCTGACACGATGGTCGCCTACGACTTCAACATCGCACGGGCAGTCAAGCGGGCGGATGTGCTGGTCGGTGCAGTCCTCGTTCCTGGCGCGCGCACCCCGCATATCGTCACGCGCGAGATGGTCCAGACGATGAAACCCCGCTCGGTCATCATGGATGTCTCGATTGACCAGGGCGGCTGCGTCGAGACGAGCCGGCCTACCACCTACCAGAACCCCACCTATATCGAGGAGGGCGTCATCCATTACTGCGTGCCCAACATGACCGGCGTGGTCGCGCGCACGACGACGCACGCATTCAACAACGCCGCCTGGCCGTATATCCTGGCGATTGCCCAGAAGGGACTGACCCAGGCCCTGGCCGATGATGCGGTCTTACGCCACGGCCTGAACATCCATAATGGCGAGGTCGTCCATCCGGCTCTGCGTGCGTCGCTGGGAGGTGAGGCATGAGGCCTGCGTCTTACCATAACAACCAGTGTTCTCCGGACGCGGCCGTGGAAGCCATCCAGTCGCACGATCGCGTCTTTATGACCGGCAACTGCAGCGTGCCGAAGGAGCTGCTCGGCGCGCTGGTGCGTCGGGCGCCGCAATTGACCGATGTGGAAATCGTGCAGGTCCTCACCATCGGGCCGGCCGAATATGTTGCGCCGGAGATGGCGGGCCATATCCGCGTCAATTCGCTCTTCATCAGCCATAACGTGCGCAAAGCTGTCAACGAGGGCCGCGCTGACTTCACCCCCATTCTGCTAAGCCAGATTCCCAGTGCACTGCGCGACCCTCGCCTGCTCAAGCCGAAGGTCGCGATGATTCACTGCTCCCCGCCCGATGAGCACGGCTACTGCACATACGGTGTGGAAGTCGGGCTGACCAAGCCTGCGGCGGAAGCGGCGGACATCGTCATTGCCGAAGTCAACGACCAGATGCCCCGCTCGCTGGGCGACAGCTTCATCCACATCAGCCGCCTGACCCATGTCGTGCCGGTCAGCTACCCGATCGTCGAGGTGCCGATGGGCTCACCGGGCGACCTCCAGAAGCAGATTGCCATGCATATCGCGGACCTGATTCCCGACGGCGCGACGATGCAAATGGGCATAGGTGAAATTCCCGATGCAGTCCTGCTCTACCTGAAGGACAAGCGGGACCTGGGCGTGCATACGGAGCTATTCTCCGACGGCGTTATCGAGTTGATCGAAGCCGGCGTACTGACCAACGCCGCGAAGACGATTCACAGGGGCAGGTGTGTGGCCGGTTTTGCGCTCGGCTCGCAGCGGCTCTACGACTACATGGATAACAACCCGTTCTTCGAGTTTCACCCGCAGGACTACGTGAATGACCCGTTCGTCGTGGCCCAGAACACGAAGCAGGTCGCCCTCAACTCTGCGCTGGAAGTGGACCTGACGGGCCAGGTGTGCGCGGATTCGATGGGCACGCTGTTTTATAGCGGGGTGGGCGGCCAGTTCGATTTCATTTACGGCGCGCTGCGGTCGCCGGGCGGCATTCCGATCATCGCGCTGCCGGCGACGGCAAAGGATGGCACCATCAGCCGGATCGTGCCGACGCTCAAGGTGGGCGCTGGGGTGGTTACCACGCGCAATCACGTGCGCTTTGTCGTGACAGAGTACGGCGTAGCCGACCTGTACGCCCGCACTGTGCGCGAGCGCGTGAGGGCCCTGGTAAACATCGCTGCGCCGCAGTTCCGCGACGAGCTGCTCTACTTCGCCCGGCAGCAGCATTGGATCTAGAGACAGAAAGGGCCTGCCACGTGGTACGTGCCAGGCCCTGATGCAGTTCGTAGTGGGCGCTTGGGTGCCCTTGGCGCTGAAGCGCCCACTACGAACTTCTACTTGCGTTCTGCGAGGGGCACCCAGGGCAACTGGTGTTCGCCGGTCCAGTTGGACAGGGGGCGGATGAGCCGGTTGTTGGACTGCTGTTCGTAGACATGCGCGGTCCAGCCAACGATGCGGCTCATCGCGAACATGCAGGTGAACGCGTCGACCGGAATGCCGATGGAGTAGAGCAGCGGCGCGGAGTAGAAGTCCACGTTCGCGCTGAGGTTGCGCGAGCGGAAATACTCGTCCTGCATCGCGACCTCCTCCAGCCTGCGCGCGATGTCATACCAGGCGCGCTCGCCCGTGGCCTCCACCATGTTCTGCACGTTGACCATCAGCGCGCCCGCGCGCGGGTCTCGCACCTTATACACGCGATGGCCGATGCCCATGACGCGGCGGCCTGTGCCTTCCAGGCCCTGGAACCACGGCTCGACGTTCTCCACCGACCCAATTTCCAGGAACTGCTCCATGGCCTCCTGCACGGCCGCGCCGTGCGCCGGGCCTTTCAGCGCGCCCAGCGCGCCGGTGATGGCCGAGTGCAGGTCGGAGCCGGTCGAGGCAATCACGCGTGCGGTAAAGGTGGACGCGTTAAGCTCGTGTTCGGCCAGCAGCAGCAGGTACTGATCCAGCGCCTTTGCGGCCTGGGGATCGGGATCATCCCCCGTCAGCATCCACAGAAAGTTCGCAGCGTGGTCAAGGTCCATGCGCGGCTTGATGGGTTCATCCCCGCGCCGGATGCGCTCGAAGGCGGCAATGACGCCTGAAATCTGGCCCAGCAGGCGGCACGCCTTGTGCTGGTGCGCCTCGGGCGTGTTGTCCTCCGATTCGGGGTCATAGTGCGCCAGCATGGAGACCGCGGTCCGCATGACAGCCATCGGGTCCGCATTGCGCGGCATGTTGCGCAGTGCAGGGAAGATTTCCGGCGGCATGAAACGACAGGCGCGCGACTGGCGCCGCATCTCGTCCAGCTCGCTCGCTGTGGGCAGCCGGTTGTTCCAGAGCAGGTAGGCTACTTCCTCGAACGTGCTGTTTTCAGCCAGCACCCGGATATCGTAGCCGCGGTATTCCAGGATGCCGTTCGTGCCGTCCACAAAGCTGATGTTGCTGTCGGCTACGACGATGCCCGCCAGGCCCCCACCCTTGCCGGCTGCCGGTTTCACTGCCTCTGTCGTGCTCACGGATTCCTCCTGTGTTCAGCTTGCCGTTGAATCGAAGGTGACGCCCGCGACTATACTTTAACCGTGCGCGGGCGTCAAGTGGGCCGCAGCCCTATCCCTCAAGGAGCTTGGCGAACTCGCGCATGAGCATCGGCTCGGGCACGGCGCCTTCAATCTGGATGGTTTCGTTGATGACCGTGCGCGGCACGCCCATGACATCATACTTGACGGCCATGTGCGGGAATTCCACTATCTCGACCATGTGGGCGCTGATGAGATCGCTCTCCATCGCCAGTTGGTACGCGAGCAACACGGCTCGCGGGCAGTACGGTCAGGTAGGGGTGATGAAGACCTGGATGGTGGCCGGTTGCTTGAGTTTAGCGACCATCTGTTTCGTGTCGGCCGACAGCCCCGACTCCCCTTCGGATACGAGCTTAATGCTCTCGATCAAGCCGCCGAATTCGTAGCCCGAGGGGATGCCGAACATGCGGATGCCGTAATCCTTCTGGCCGACGACAGCCACCCCCGGCACCTTGTCGATGCCCAGGCTGTCCGCGAGCTCTTTGTCCGCCTCGAAGTCATAGACTTCCACGGAAACTTTGTCCGACAGCTCGGCAACTTCCTCGATGAGCTCGCGGGTCTCCTTGCAATACTGGCACTCGAACTTCTGGGTGAAAACCTTGAAGGTTACGGGGTTGGCCACATCTGAGAGTGCTTCGGTTACGTCCTTGCGAATTTGCGCATTCAGGAGCGCCATTAGGTCAGGACCTCCTTTTGGGTTGACCGGCACGGAGCCGGCGTGACCGGCGCGCGGCCGGCGGATTGATAGTCGGCCCGCGGCGTCCGGGCCCGCCAATAGGTCAGATGGCGGTTCAGGCTCAAGGGTTACAGTCTGGAGCTGCGTCGAATTCTAGCATCT
>CAZTMA010000119.1:0-17760 GCA_964614645.1 uncultured Anaerolineales bacterium | reverse complement strand
ACCAGGTTGACGATCGCCAGCAGAATGACGGCGCCCAGAAGGGAAACCAGCAAAGCGCTGATGCTGAAGTCGCCCTGGTTGATGGTGCCGGTGCCGAACAACGGGGCCAGCAGCCAGCCGCCCAGGAGCGCGCCCACGATGCCGACGATGATGTTCAGAAGGGCACCTTGCTGTGCATCGGTGCGCATGATCATGCTGGCAATCCAGCCCAAAAGACCACCCACGATAATCCAGATCAGGAAGTTAATCATTCTGTATCTCTCCTCATGATATCTCGATACGATTGGCTTGCCGTGCCAGTTCAGTCACTCAAGCTTATGACCGGAGTTTATCATGGGGAGTGAGCCTGCAACATCGGTCAAAGTCGGATTGTGGCTTCCGTCTTTATCCGATGCGCGTATAGGATTTGTCCTACAGGCCCCGTGGCGGGACGGGCCGCTGGCGCTCCAAGCCACGCGGCGTTCCGCATCCTCAGATGCGGAACGCCCCCCCATCTTGGGCGACGCCGTTTGCATCTGAGGATGCAAACTCCTCACCTGTTCACCTCTTCACCCCGTCACCTCTTCACCCCGTCACCTGCTCACCTGTTCACCTGTTCACCTCTTCACCCCGTCACCCCGTCACGCCGCAAAGCCGTGCGCCTCGTTCCACGAGCGGGCGTAATCGTTCCACGCCTGCCAGTTGTGGAAGGGCATGTGCGTGCCGCCGACGAAGGATGGGAAGCGACGGTACCGGTTGTCCACCTTCGGGTGCGCCCGGCCGCGCAGCAGGAACGCGCCCGCCCAGCGCTCCTCGCTCACGATGCGCGTGGAGGCCGGGATATAGCGGATGGTGAGCCCCCGCCGCCAGCGCGACGAGGTGTTGGCATTCGAGCCGTGGATGATGTTCGGGTGGTGGACTTCCACGTCGCCCGCCTTGAGGATGACGTCCACCGCCTGCGATTCGTCCAGGTCGCCGGGCCGGATGCCCGTGCCGAGAACATTGCGGCCGTCGTCCTGCTTCTCCAGCTCGTCGAGCGTCAGCAGCCGCTGGTTCTGCGTCCCCGGCAGCACCCGCAGGCAGCCGTTCTCCACGTCGGCGTCATCGACCGCCAGCCACAGCGTCACGACCTCCATCGGCTCCAGCGGCCAGAAGCTGCCGTCCTGGTGCCAGAGGACGCTCTGGCCGTCGTAAGGCCGCTTCGCAATGTAGTGCGACGCAAACAGCGCGATGTCCGGGCCGATGAACTGCTCGGCCACGTCCAGCAGGCGCGGATCGCTGATGAGCCGGACCCAGAAGGGGTCGTCGGTCATCAGTTGGTGGTGCAGCTGCTCCGGCCGGATATCGGGGTGCTTGGCCAGCAGCCAGTCGACATGGCTGCGCGCTTCGGCCACCAGCCCCTCGTCCAGCACGCCGCGTGCTGCACCCCAGCCGTCCCGGTCGTACTGTGCGCGCAGGCCGGTCTGCGCATCAACCGCAAGAGTCGTAGCCATGAGCCTCAGTCCTGCCGGAAGAGCGGCTGCCCTTCCCGGCGGTCACGGTAGCCCCAGACGATCAGCCCGGGGCGGGCGCAGCTCTGTCCCGCAAGCTGGACATTTTGCGGGTCGCGATAGCCCACGCGCACCAGGCGCCGCGCCTTGTCGGTCGTGTTGATATAGGAGCCGTGGATGGTGTTAATATTGAAGATGACCACGTCCCCGCGCTTTGCGGGCACGGGCACGGTGTCCTCCAGCCGGTACTCATCCAGCGGCAGGTGGGGCGAGCAGGGGCCTTCGGCGGTCTCGGTGATGTGCTTCAGCTTGCCGAGCTTGTGCGAGCCGTCGAGGAAGCGAATCTCGCCGTTGGCGTGGCTGGTGTCATCCAGGTGGACCAGCACATCCACGTACGCGTCGCGCTCGTGTTCGTAGAACGGGTAATCCTGGTGCATCGGGAAGGGATGGCCCGCCTCGGGCGGCTTGATATGCAGCGTCGAGTGGTGCAGCTCCACATCGCTGCCGAGGATATCGTGCATCGCCTCCGCCAGCTTCCGGTGCGTCACCGCCCGCATCCAGGCCGCCGAGTAGAACTGCAGGTCGTGCATCGCGGTGAGCTTCGACTTCTTCTCGGTTTCCGCAGTCATGTACGCCTTGCGCCACGGGCCGGACCACCCCTTGTCGGTGATGGCCCAGTCATGAACCAGGCGGTCGAGTTCATCCGATAGCTCGTTGGTCTCTTCCGGCGTGAACATCTCCGGAATGCGCAGAAAACCATGCTCGTGGTAATACGCGATCTGCTCCTGGGTCAGCATCTCTGTCCTCTCCTCAATCCCCATAATGAGTGGTTCAAGCAGCAGTTTATCATACCGCTAACAGCGTACATTAGCAGCGCGCGTATCGCTCGTCGGTGACGCGCATGACAGTCGGGCATCATAACAATCAGGCATATGCTATAATGCATCCATCTGTCACCCGATAACACCAGCAGAGAGGTCAGTGTCATGGCACGCTTTACCCGGCTCGATGTCCTCAACACCATCGTCAACACGGGCCTTGTCCCCGTCTTCTACAGTCCCGACGTCGAAGTCAGCCGCCAGGTGGCGCGCGCGATCCAGGCCGGCGGCTGCAACCTGTTGGAATTCACCAACCGGGGCGATTTTGCGCCGGAGGTGTTCCGTGAGCTGGCGCAGTACTGCGCGGCCGAGCTGCCCGACATGATCCTCGGCGTCGGCTCCATCGTGGATGCGCCGACGGCCGCGCTCTACATCGCGTACGGCGCCAACTTCGTGGTCGGCCCGCTGCTCAACCCGGACGTCGCCCGGCTGTGCAACCGGCGCAAGATCCCCTACAGCCCCGGCTGCGGCAGCGCGTCGGAGATCTCCGAGGCGGAGGAGCTCGGCGTCGAGATCGTCAAGCTGTTCCCCGGCGACTCGGTGGGCGGCCCGGCGTTCGTCAAGTCCATCCTCGGCCCCTGCCCCTGGACGCGCATGATGCCGACCGGCGGCGTGGAGGCGACGCGCGAGAGCCTGACAGGCTGGTTCAAGGCGGGCGTCAGCGCGGTGGGCATCGGGTCCAACCTGATCCGCAAGGAATACCTGGCCAAGGGGGACTACGACGCGCTGACCGCACACACGCGCCAGGTGCTCGAGTGGATTCGGGAGATCAGGACGGGGACCCGGATCAGGAGCGTGTGAGGCTGGCCGGCGGGATGTGGGCAAAGAGGTTGAGTGCAAACCAGCTGGGGAAGGCGTTGACCAGGGCCGGCGGGCCGTCAACCTGGAGCAGCCGACTGTCAAGCGCCTCTCCGAACGTCAGGCGCCCCATCCACACCCGGTGTAAGGCCAGCGTATCCGCGGTCACCAGCAGGTCGGTGTCGAAGCCGGGCGCCTTCAGGCACACGGAAGGTTCGGGACGCTCCAGGACCAGCCAAATGGTCCGCTTATGGATGCCCCGGAAGTCAAACTCTACCACGATGCGCCTGTCGGGCAGCCGGTCGATGTGGATGCGCCGCCGCATGTCCCACATGAGCATGACCGGATCGGTGTCTTGCTCGCGAATATCGTGGTTGGCCCAGCGGTGGCCCCACTTCCCCAGCTCCATGACGGTGGCATGCAGCTCCTGCCCGGCCTCGGTCAGGTAATAGGCCGGGTGGCCGGCATCCTGCTCCCGCCGTTCGACCAGGCCCGCGCGCTGCAGCGCGCGCAGCCGCTGCGCCAGCAATGAGCGGGAGATGCCCGGCAGCCCGCGCTCGATCTCGTTGAAGTGATGGCTGCCGCACAGCAGCTCCCTGATGATCAGCAATGTCCAACGCTCGCCGACAATCTCCATGGCTTTCGCAATCGGACAGAATCCACCGTTCGTTGCCATGACACAACATTAGCACAACGACGGAGCAATGTCAATCATTATTTAGTATTAGTTGCTTCTCCGTCAAACGACAAGGTCACGGGCAGGCCGAGGAACTCGCCATACCGGGCGGCGGCGAGGTCGACGGCATCCCGCTGCGCTCCCGTCGCCGTGATCCCCCAGCGCACCTCGACGAGCACGCGATCGCGCTTGAGCGTGCGCCGCCAGCCCCCGACGATCAGCCCGTCCACGATGAGCATATTGGCGAAGGTGTGCGGCACCCGGGCCTCGCGCTCGCTCAGGCCCGTCGCGACGGTGATGGGATCACGGTCCGCAAGGCCGATGAAGTACTCGTCGAAATTCGGCAGCAGGTGCGCGACCGGGGCCTGGGGCTCGCCGGCCGGACCCGGCGGAGGCTCCGGTGGCACGAGCCAGTAAGTGCGCCCCTCGAAATCGAAACCGGCCACCTCTCCCCCGAGCGACTCGAGGCCCTGCCGGATGGTGGTCACCGTCAGGCCCGACCACCACGCAAAGTCATGGACGGTCGCCGGGCCACGCGTCCGGAAGTAGCGCCGGGCCAGCTCGGCCAGCGCCGCGTCCCGGTCAAGCACGGGGACCGGCGGTACGCGCTCATCGAGCAGCGCGTAGGTGAACTGCTTGCCGCGCCGCGGCCCGCTGCAGATGACCTCCTCCAGCTCCGCATGCATCAGGAGATAGGGCATGCGCTGGCCCGTGGGCGAGACGCCGGCCTCTTCAAGGACCGCCGCCAGCTCCGGCCGGGTCAACCACCGCCCGCCCGCGAGAGCAGCGGCCAGCACGTCGTGGCTGCGCGCCAGCGTGGCCGCGTCCAGCCCCAGTTCGCGGTAGCGATGGGCATTGTGTGCATGGACGCGCGGCCCGGTGAGCGCAAGGAGCCACCGGATGTCGGCAGGGGTGACGAAGTGCCAGGTCGGGCGGAGCACGTGCGTGCGCAGGAGCCTGCCCTCGTCGAAGGCCCGGTCGAGCAGCCCATTGTTCAGCCCCTTCGTCCGCAGGCCGATGCCCCACTTGGCGCCGGCATACTCCTGCGCCTGCACCGCGCCGAGCCACCCGACGACATCCTCGGGCCGCTCCAGCGCACCCTGTGTCAGCAGCTGCTGCGCCAGCCGTTGGCGCGCCATGTCCCTTGGGTTCATGCCCCACACCTCCTGCTGCGCGCAGCTTGCCAGCAAAACACGCGATGGGAAGCAAGCCCGCTTCCCATCGCGTGGACGTTCAAGGTCTCGTGCCGGGCGGAACCTCGTCTAGGAGGCTGTTTGAAGAGAGGAGTTCCGCATCCTCAGATGCGGAACGACGCACCTGAGCGATAACGCCGTTTGCATCTGAGGATGCAAACTCCGCTGACTCATTACGGTGTTATTTTGTCAATCTCCATCAGTCTCCAGGCCCGTGTACCCCCTACTGCGCCCCGTCCCCCATGGCACGCTCGACGGCCTGCGCAGCCACTCCATAGCCCACGGCCTCGCCGGCCTCGATGTCATGGCGGAAGTGCAGCCCCGCCCAGATGCGCGCCTGGCCTGCCTCGGTGGTCAGCGCGTGGAAGGTCGCCGCGTCGCGCGGGAACAGGTACGCCAGTACGCCTGCGTTCGCGCCGGACAGACAGCTGTGCGCCGACGGATAGCTCGGATGGTTCGGCAGGGCGAACAGCGTCTGGAAGGTCGGGTCCAGTTGAGATGGGCGGATGGCCCAGTAGACGTACTTCGCGTCCCAGCACGCCACCACCGAGTCGTGGTTGGCCGTGTTCATCAGGGCATAAGCCCGCGCCGCACGCGGCGGGTTGCTCATCAGGTCATACTCGAACAGCTTGCGGCTCAAGTGGTCGTTCCAGAACCAGAAGTTGCGTCCGCCGCCCGCACCCCACTCCCAGAACTGCGCGAGCAGGTTCGTGCGCGGGGTGCGCTGGAAGGCACGCAATTCGTCCATCTGGGCGACCATCTCGGAGCTGTCGTAGGCATACGGCGGCGCGGGCCGCAGCGCATCGCCCGAGGGCAGCACCCAAGTCCGCCACTTGCCCGCAGTGGGCAGGAACGGATTGGTCCCGGTCCAGTAGCTCGGCCCGGCCGGGATGACGCCGTCCCAGGGCGTGTCCGAGCCGTCCGTCATGCCGCGCTCGATGACCAGCGCAGCGACCTGCCGGCCCAGGTCCAGCCCCACCTGGACATCGCTCGGATACTGGATGCCGGCGCTGAGCATGGCATCCCCGGCCTCCACCGCCTGGCTGCGGTAGAAGTCCGCCTTGTTCGGGAACAGGTAGGCCAGGATCTCGGACGCGGCCCCCGCGACGACCGCATGCTCGGATGGGTACGACGGGCTGGCCGGGTTAGGTATCACGGTCTTGAGCCGGACGTCCACCTGGCTCGGCCGGCGGCGGTCGTAGGTATACTTCGCATCCCACGCCGCGATGGTCGCATCGTACATGCTCGCGTGCAGCAGCGCGAGCGCGCGTGCGGCCAGCAGCGTGTTCAGCGGGCGGTCCAGCGCCTCCGCCACGAATATCTCGTGCCAGGGGTAGACCGGCGCACCGGTCGTCCAGTGAGCGATGCGGTCCAGCGTGGCCGCATCACGTTGCTCCGCCAGCATCTGCAGCTGCCGGATTTCCTCCCGCGTGGCCCGTACATCGGGCGGCGCGGCCGGGCGCAGTTGTGCGCCATCCGCCAGCACCCACGTGCGCCACTCCCCGGCGCCCGGCTCGATCTGGGACTGCCGCGGCCGCGGCAACGTGCCGCCCGCATCCATCCCGGTACCGCTGTCCTGGGCCATGACCGAGGCTGACGGCATGGCGAGCAGCGCCAGCAGGGTCAGGACAACCCAGACCTTGCCGAGCCGGCCGGATGTATATCGTCGAACTTGCATTTGTTCCTCCAACAAAGGTTCTTCTGACTGGCAGCCTCATACACGTTCGTTTTAGCAGATTGCCGCGCGCCTGACTAGTTCAATATTTGTACTGCTGCCGAATTGCCGCATGGGCGCTTGCGGCCCCACGAGGGCAGCACGCTTCCCCGCTGCGCAGTCGAGGAATGCGGTTCAACCAGGCCGACATGCGCTATAATGATGGTGGGACTACGGTAGCTCGCAGGCGGCGGAGCGCCCGGTCCAGGAGGTTGCCCATGCGCCAGCGGCGCGCACTGCTCTATATCCCCGGCGCGGACGAGCGCAAGATCCGCAAGGCCACCACGCTCGACGTGGACTGCGTCTGCCTCGACATGGAGGACGGCGTGGCCGCCAACCGCAAGGCCGAGGCGCGCGCGACCATTGCAGCCGCGCTGCAGGAGCTCGACTTCGGCCGGGCGGAGCGGCTGGCGCGCATCAACCCGGTGGACTCCGGGCTGGCGGAGGAGGACCTGGCCGCTGCGCTCGCGGGCCGGCCCGACGGCATCGTCATCCCCAAGATCGAGCGCGCCGCGGAGATCGAGTGGGCCGCCGCGCGGATCGCCGCGGCCGAACAGGCACACGGCTGGCCTGCGGGGGGCATCGCGCTGATCGTCATGGTCGAGACCGCGCTCGGCATCGTCAACCTCGCGCAGATTGCCGGCGCGGATGCGCGGCTCCAGGCCCTCATCTTCGGCGCCGAGGACCTGGCCGGGGACATCGGCGCGATCCGCACGGCCGAGGCGTGGGAAGTGTTCTACGCGCGCAGCGCGGTGATCACCCACGCGGCCGCGTTCGGCCTCCAGGCGATCGACATGGTGTACATCGACTACGGCGACACGGCCGGGCTGGTGGCCGAAGCCGAAGCCGGTGCGCGGCTGGGCTATACCGGCAAGCAGGTCATCCACCCGGCGCAGATTGCCCCGGTGCAGGCCGCCTTCACGCCCGACGCCGCGGCTATCGCCCATGCCCGGCGCCTCCTGGCCGCGATGGCCGAGCACCAGGCGCGCGGCGCCGGCGCGTTCAGCCTGGATGGCAAGATGATCGACATGCCGCTGATCAAGGCGGCGCAGCGGGTGCTCGCGCGCGCCGGGCTGTCGGCGGAGGATTGACATTGTGACCGGCGAAGGAAGGGGCCGGGAGACCTTCATACAGATTGTTAGACGCGTCAGGCATATGATGTACAGCAGTTTTGACAATTACCTTTATTGGATTTGATAGGAGATTATGGCGAGAGTGTTGCTGCCGAACCTCAGAACTCGCCTGGTGGCGGTTATCTTCCTGGCCCTGCTGCCGGCCTTCGCGCTCCTGGTGACGGTGGCGGAGCTGGAGCGCACCCGCGCGCTGGAAAATGCGCGGCTGGAAAGCACGGCCATGGCCCAGCTGCTCAAGCTCCAGTTTGCCGAGCTGGAGACGACCACCGAGCAGATGCTGGCCGGACTGGCGCTGCTGCCCGAAGTGCAGGACCCGCACTCGCCTGCCTGCGATGAGCGCCTCGAACGGTTCTTCAGCACGCAGGGGTCGCTGATGGGGCTGAGCGTGGCCGGGCTGGATGGCGAGGCTCACTGCGTAGCCAGCCGCACGCCGGGCGCCGGCAGTCTGCAGATCGCGGACCGGCCCTATTTCCAGGGCGTACTCACTTCGCAACAGTTCACCGTGGGCGGCTTTGTCGTCGGGCGCACCACGGGCAAGCCGAACCTGACTTTCGGTTACCCGGTGCTGGACGAGCAGGGCCAGCTCAAGGCGGTCATCGGCGCAGGCGTAGACCTGGAGGGCTTCAACGAACGTCTCGCCGGCGCCCAGCTCTACCAGCACACGGCCCTGCTGGTGCTCGATGCCGGGGGAACCGTCGTGCTCCGGCAGCCCGACCCGGAGAACTTCCTCGGCCAGTCGATGGCCGACGAGCCCCTGGCGCAGTATGTGATGGAGCAGCGTGAAGGCACGACCCGCCAGACGGGGCTGGATGGGGTGGAACGGCTCTATGCCTTCACGACCATCGGCGCCGGCGATGCATCGCGCTTTCACGTGCTGGTCGGCTTCGATTCGACCTACATTTTCGCCGGCGTCAACCGGATGCTGCGCAGCAGCCTCCTGGGCCTGACGGTGATCGGCCTGATGGCGCTGGTGGCCGCCTGGCTGAGCGCGGAGGTGATGATTGTCCGCCGCGCGCAGCATGTGGTCAACGCGGCCCTGCGCATGCGCGCGGGCGACCTGAGCGCGCGCGCCGGCCTGGAAAACGACCGGAGCGAGGTGGGGCAGCTCGCGCACACCTTCGACTCGATGGCCGCCGCGCTGCAGGAGCGCGAGGCCGAGAACCGGCGCCTGATCGAAGAGACGCAGGAGCTCAACGCGGAGCTCGAGTTTCGCGTCACCAAGCGCACGGAGCAGCTCCAGATCAGCAACAACCGCCTGCTGGATTCGCAGGCCGAACTGCGCCGGCTATCGGAACAACTGATGCGGGTGGCCGAGCAGGAGCGCATCCGCATCTCGCGCGAGATCCATGACCAGCTCGGCCAGCTCCTCACCGGCGTCAAGATGGAGCTGCGCGGCATCGACCGTGCGCTCTCGGATGCCGCGGGCCAGGACAACAGCAGCGGGGCCGGTGCACGGCTGCTCAGCGAAACGCCCCAAGTCCGGGAGCGGCTGGCGGAGACGACGGCCCTGGTGGATGAGACGATTCGCACGGTGCGCCGCATCGCTGCGGACCTGCGGCCCGGCCTCCTGGATGACTTCGGGCTGACCGCAGCCGTGGAATGGCAGACGCAGGAGTTCGAGAACCGGACGGGCATCCGCTGCACACTCGAATCGGATGTGGACGAGGAGCAGCTCACGCGCGACATGGCCACCGCAGCCTTCCGCATCTGCCAGGAGGCCCTGACCAACGTGGCGCGCCATGCGGAGGCCACGGCCGTGCACATCAGCCTGGCGACGGCAGAGGGCCGTTTCACGCTGAAGGTGCGCGATAATGGCCGGGGCATCGACCCGGAGGCGCTGCGGCGGTCGCGCTCCCTGGGCGTGCTGGGCATGCGCGAGCGCGCCCGGCAGTTCAACGGGACCATCCGGATCGCGGCGGCGGACGAGACCGGCAACGAGCAGGGGACGGAGCTGCGTTTGGAGCTGCCCCTGGAGGAAGGAAACTAGACGATGGCAGTGCGAGTCCTGGTGGCAGATGACCACGCCCTGGTGCGCAAGGGCCTGCAGCAGGTCATTAAGGAACAGGCGCCCGATATGGTCGTGGGCGAAGCGACCGATGGCGAGCAGGTCCTGACCATGGTGCGCCGGGAGAAGTGGGATGTGCTGGTGCTCGATATCGGGATGCCCAAGCGGAGCGGGCTGGAGATCCTGCAGGAGCTGCGCGCGACCCAGCCGAAGCTGCCCGTGCTGATCCTGAGCGTCCACCCGGAGGACCAGTACGCGATACGCGTCCTGAAGGCGGGCGCGGCGGGGTATCTCAGCAAGGACAGCGCGCTGGATGAGCTGGTCGACGCCATCCGCAAGGCCGTCAGCGGCGGTCGCTACGTCAGCGCCAGCCTGGCCGAGAAACTGGCGCTGGGACTGAGCGGCGGGCTGGACCAGCTGCCCCACGAGGCGCTCTCCGACCGGGAGATGACGGTGCTGCTGAAGATGGGGGCCGGGATGTCCGTCGGGGAGATTGCCGATGAGCTGGCCCTAAGCGTCAAGACCGTCAGCACCTACCGCACGCGCATCCTGGAGAAGATGGGGTACAAGTCCAACGCCGACCTCATCCGCTACGTCATCGAGCACCAGTTGCTGTCCTGATTCGCCCCCCGACCGGTCGCAGGTTGTGTTTCGGGCAGGCCAAAATAGCGTGAAATTGGGGTTGTTCGGCACTTGCACTATTTGAAAAGGTGTGATATATTGTCCCTGTTGAGAAAAGTCCGTCGCTCGATAACTGACCAGGCCGCGACCTTCCGTCGATTGTTCCTGTAGTCCTCGCGCCGCCGGATTTTCAGACTATCTTTTTTCACCCTAAGGAGTTAGCGAGGCTAACATGCAGGACAAGACACTCACTTGCAGCGATTGCGGTCGGGAATTCACCTTCACGGCGAGCGAACAGGAATTCTTCGCGAGCAAGGGCTTCAGCTCCCCGAGCCGTTGCCCGGACTGTCGCGCGGCCCGCAAGGCCCAGCGCGCCAGCAGCAGCTACGGTGGTGGCGGCGGTTACGGTGGCGAGCGCCAGATGTACCCGGCCGTGTGCGCGCAGTGTGGCAAGGAGACCGAGGTCCCCTTCCAGCCGCGCGGCGATCGCCCGGTGTACTGCTCTGACTGCTACCGCGCCCAACAGGGCGGCGGTGGCGGTTACGGTGGTGGTGGTGGCCGTTCGAGTGGCGGCGGCGGTCGCGATCGCGATCGGCGCGGCGGCGGCAGCCGGTACTAGAGATCTCTCCGGGGCCGGCCAGGCCGGTATCCGGATAGACACATGATCCAAGGCAGGCGGCACAGCGTATGCTGTGCGGCGCAGGTAAGCCTGCGCAACGCCAAATAGTATATGAAACCAGGCTCCTCACGGAGCCTGGTTTTTGTTTGCCGTTGGGCCGTCAACGTCGTTGAGCCGCCAACGAATACGGTCAGCGAATGAACGTATAACGGTTCGCCGCAGTCATTTGATCATTCGTTCTGGAGTTCGTTGGCGGCGTTGACGGCGGCAGCGGCCGCCTCATCCGGCTCCATCAGCACCCGCTCCGGCGCAACGCGCTCCCAGATTTTCGCGGCGAGCCGCGGCCCGTAGGCCGTGACGCCATAACGCGCGAAGTACTGGCAGAGCCGCGTGACATCCCGCTCGAACAGCGCGGGTGCGCTCGGATGCACCGTGGCATCCACGGCCTGCGGAAAGTCGATGATGCGGTAGTCGCCCTCCCCCAGGTACAACACGTTGAATGCGGACAGGTCGGCATGGACAACCCCGGCCGCCAGCATCCGCTCCACATCGACCATCAGCGCGTCGAACAGCGCACGCGCCTCGTCCCGTTCCAGCGACACGCTCTGCAGCACGGGCGCGGCCGTGCGCAGCGTCCCCGCGTATTCCATCAGGATGGTATTGTTCGCGAAGGCGATGGGCTGCGGCACGCGCACGCCGGCCCGTTCCAGCGCCTGGAGCGTGGCGTATTCGTGTGCCAGCCAGGAGACGTGCTCCATCTCCTTGCCCTTGCGCGTGCCCATCTTGATGGCCAGCAGCGCGCGGCGGTCGCGGATGGGCTGGCCGCGCGAGCCGAGCATCTCCCGCCCCTGCCGGTAGAGCGCGTCGTTGCGCAGGTTGCGGAACTGCCGCGGCCGGTAGACCTTGGCCGCGATGAGCCCGGCTGCCGGTGCATTGGCGCCTGCCTGGCAGCAGTAGACGGTTGCCTCCTTGCCGCCCTTGACCTTGCGCAGCACATCCGCGATGAGCTGCTTCTCGTAGAACGGGCCCAGGTAGTTCAGGATCCAGACGCGCTCGTACCGCGACGACTGGAAGGTCGGGTTGAACGCGGCGGCCGCAGTCTCCGGATCATCGGCATGCGCCAGAATTTCATCGGTCACGGCATGGTCATTGAAGCGTTCCTGCCGCGCGCGGTGCAAGCGATTCGTTTCCCGCTGGCGGCCCCGCCGGTCGTGCGCCAGCTCGAAGTCTTCGTGCATTAACTCTTCGGTAGATAGACGAGCCAAGATATCTCTCCAGGTAGTTTACCGGATGCTGCCAGTCCTTAAATCAAAACGGCTGCAGGGCCTGGATGACGCCTTACAGCCGCCGTATTCAACGGACCGCAGCTAATGGAGCGACTGGCTTAGCTCCATCGGAAGGCGCACCGGGCAGAACGAGTGCTGGTGGATGCAGATATGCTGTTTGCCATTTCGCCGTGCGCCTCCTTTCGGAAAGGTGTGGTGAGTGTCGAGGGCCATCGCGACCGCTCAACCTGGGTGCCAGTCTAGCACAAGACGGGCCGGAAAGTCAATACCGAATTTGTGGTAATTACCCACAAGTCCCCCCGTGGAGGATGGAGCCTTGTCCCGCATAGGAGAATCGGCCTCATTTATCTGCCAACCACCACTCAGGGTCCGGCGGCACGATAACACCGCGTTCAACAGCGATGGCGTATAACGCGCCGGAGTTTGGGCCGAATGTGCCTTCGTAACCGGAATCGGCGCCGGTCCAGGTCATAAACTCTTTACCGGTACCATAGGGCCCGTGGAACATGCCGTCGGCGAACCCGCGTTCGAGGCTGTCGCAAAGCAGACGGGCGTGATCGGCTAGCCCATGACGCGCCAAGGCCCGGAGATAGTAGGCAGTGAAGCCGGGCGACAGAGCACCGTCGGTGTAATTCTCGTAGGTCGGCCTCGTTTGGTAGCCAAGCCGGGGCAGCATGTGGTCATCGGACGCAATGGGCAACAGGTTCAGGGGCAGACCGTGATAACCCGATTCGGGAAAGACCTCCCTGCGCTTTGCTTCCAGATTCGCCAGCGCCTGTTGGCAGGTGGAGCCATCCATGACCCCGAAGGCGCAGGCGACGCCATTGATCCACAGGAACCCATAGTCGTGCAGCTGTCCGTCCCGGCTGCGCCAGCCAGACACCCAGCCGGTCTCAGGGTTGATGAGCTGCCGGGCATAGTTGGCTGCCAGCGCCTCGGCGGTTTGGGTACAGTGTTCGACCAGTTCGCTATCGCCCAGGCGAGCACCCAGCGCAGCGGCATTTTTCAGTCCGCGGTACGACCAAGCGTTGACATAGGCGTCGATATGTCCAAAGCCGATCACGTCCATCGCGTTGCTGCTCCAGCGGAACGAGCCTGAATTGCCGGACAACGTACGACAAACGATCATGCCTTCCCCGGTATCGAAGTTTTCGAGGACGCGTCGGGCAGCGGCGCGAATGCCGGGCGCGACCCGTTCGAGCCACGCCCGGTCATCTCTGAGCTGCATAATTCGGCCCGCGCCGCTGAGCAAGATCGGATCGGCATCGAGATAGAGGTTTCGATGATAACCGTAGCCGCCACCGTCGAGAAGCGCACGGCCGATCGAAAACTTGACCAGGTCCAATGGATCCGGGCCCACAGGCGGGCGTGCAGTGAATGCAGCGAAGTCAAAGGCGGTGTGCTGGTTGACGTGACAGTTGGTCGAAATCGCGTTATTTGAGAAGCCACCGAACTCTGGCCGGAACGCGGAGAACCCCGCGGTCCAGCAGCGCCGCAGGCCGAGGGCGAGGGTGGCTTCCTGCTCCGCCGGTGCGGGCAGCAGGGCAGACGGCCGCAGGGCAGACGGCCGCAGTTCGTATACGGCACGGCGCTTGCCTTGCGGGATCACCAGCGGCGCCTCTGGTGTATCGGGCACACCCAGGACGAACCCGGTGGAGCGGGCCTCGGAAGACCGATAGCTCTCGGTGTGAAACTCCCCCGACCCTTCCAGGAGGCGAACTGCGAGACAGCCTCCGGTGTCGGCCGCGATCAGGGCGGGCAGGTGAACGAACCCGTTCCGCCCTGCCTTGTCCTGCGGCACAGCCGCCACTCCCGTAAGGCCGGCCCGCATGTTCCAGAGCAGGCGCCAGGCTTCACCTTCGATCACCGGCAGATCTGCCGGCGCTTCCTGCTCCAGCTCCATCGTCAGTGCGTCGGCGGTCACACTGAAGACTGCATTGACACCGTCACACCGGCGCCGGTGTCAATGCCGCAATAGCGCACCTGGTTGTCGTAAACCTCGACCATGCCGGTCATATTCTGCGGCACGAAGTCCCCGTCCGCGGTGATGTATGACGGGCCATTCTGCCCGCCCAGCGCATCCCCGGAGCCAAAGCTGCCTTTGAAGAATAAGCGGTTGCCGGCCGGCAGGCGATCGCCGAAGTGGTTCCAGTCGAGCCGCGTGAGCATCGGCCGGATAAGCGAGAAGCCGACCGCCAGCCGGTCGCTGCTGAACACCAATTCCAGCGGATTACGCGTGTCAAGGATCATGCCGGCTGGCGCCACGGGGGCGAACGTCTTGCACACCAGTTTGTGCCGGTACAGAGGTGCCACGAGGGTGCCCAAATCTTCGCCAACGGCGCTGAGAGGCTGCAGAATGCCGAACGGCACATTCCAGGGGCCGCCATTGCACTCCCCGTGGTTCGGCCACACCGGATGCTCCCGGTCGCATTCGACCCGAAGCAGATCGGTCTCAATATTGCCCAGCTCGATCCGGTGCGGCACATGCTCCGCCGGGACCTGCCGGAAATGAGCTTCCATCTCTTCGACACGCATTTCCTGCGAAAGCCCCTTGCCCGCGCATTTCGGTTCGGGGGGCAGTTCGACATCCGCGATGGTTTCCCAGCGGTTGGCGGTGCGATCCAGCCTCGATACGATGACATGCGCCGGATGCGTCGGCACACCCGGCACCCAGCGGCCGTAGATCGAGAGCGGCAGCTTCAGATACGCCACCCGCACCGGCCGCAGAAAGCGCAGGTAGCGCACAGCTGTCTGCGAGTAAATCTCCCGCAGCAGATCGGGATGCATCACTTTGCGCCGCCCTGCATGGTTCACCGGATAATCATGCAGAGGGACCGTATCAACCTTGCTCATTTGCATGCATGTCCACTCACGAACATCCCCGGAGTCCGGCTGAGATGGTGGCAGATACCGCTCGGGCCGGTCTCCGGCCGTGCCCGCTCCGGCCCCTACAGCACCTTCGCCAGGTCCAGCCCGCGCGCGGCCGCGCGCTCGGCCAGCCAGGTCGCACTGCTGGCGGGCGGGGGGAGGATCTCGTCCTCGGGCCGGCGCACGAGGCTCAGCGCCTGCTCCGGGCAGACGATGGTGCACGCGCCGCAACCCACGCAGCGGAACGCATCCACCTGCGCGGTCAGGTCGACGGTGAGTGCGGAAAACTGGCAGCGCTCGACGCACAGCCCGCACGCGCCGCACAGGTCTTCATCCACCCGGCAGAGGAACGCGGAACGCGCGACTGCGTTCGCCATGCCCAGCTCCGCCACCCCGCGCAGGATGCCGCAGCCGCAGGTGCAGCAGTTACAGATGTAGGTGAGGCCGTCCTGGCTGTTGCTGACCGTGTGGACGAGGCCCGCCTCAGCCGCGCGGCGCAGCGTGGCCAGCGATTCCTCCTGCGTCTCCTTGCGCACGAAGGGCAGGTTGTCGAAGGCGTTCGGCCGGTCGCTCAGCGTCATGCAGACGTCCAGCGGATGGCCGCACGCCTCCCCGATCAGCGCCTGCTGCTTGCGGCAGATGCAGTCGACCACGCCCCACGACTTGCACCCGGCGATGATCTCCGTGGCGCTCTCATAGGGCCGCACCTCCATGTTGACCTCGACGCTCTCCTCGACCGGGATGACCCGGTGGAACTGCGGCCCGTCGGCCAGCGTCCGCTCGAACGCCTGGCGATAGTAGGCCTCGACCAGCCGTGCCAGCTCCTCGTCGATGACCGGCCCCTGGTTCTCGTAGAAGCCGACGATGAAGGGCATCAGCCCGAACCCCAGCCCGCCCGTCGCGCGGCCGGCCTTGATCAGGCCTCGGCCCGCGAGCCCCTTGAGCTGCGGCCCGATGACCTTCGGGTCCGCGCCCGTGCGCTCCGCAATCACGGCCGCCGTTTCGAGCGTCAGCCGCAGATGACTGGTGAGCGCGGCTTCCTCCGGCGTGAACAGCCGGGCGAGCAGGCGCAGATCAGAGCCATCGGCCGCGGGCGGGAAGCCGTTGGGCAGCTCGTCGAGCCGCTGCTGCAACAGGCGATAGGGATCCTCCGTCATGCGCGCAACCACCTCTCCAGCCAATCCCAGACGACCGTGCCGTGCCAGACGTGGCCGCCGGGGAACGTATCCAGGCCGACCCTGTCCTCTGCGCCGAGCAGCGCGTACGCGCGGCGGACGATCGCAAGCTGCTCCAGCACGTTGTCGATCCCGCGCGGGCCGTTCAGCCCGTCCTGCAGGGCCGCCTCCACGAAGAACGGCCGCGGCGCGATGAGCGCGGCCAGGTCGCCCATGTCTGCGTACTCCCACAGGTGCGGCACGAAGTTGCAGTCGCAGTTGTCGGACAGGTGCAGGAGCGAGTCCGCGATGCCGTAGAAATAGCCGCTGCTGACCGCCACGTCCACCCGCTCGTCCGTCGCCGCGAAGTAGAGCGTCTGCAGCCCGCCGCCCGACAGCCCGATGGAGGCGACCTTCTGCCCCTGCACCTCGGGCCGCGTCCGGACGTAATCCAGCAGGCGGGAGAGATCCCACGCCCACATGCCCGCAATGGTCAGGCCGAGGGGCAGCGCCATGTGCGCCAGCACCCGGCAGGACGACATGCGCACCTTCTCCGGCCCCTCGTTGAGCGGCTCCCGGCGCTCACCGAACCCGCGCGCGTCCGGGCAGAACGCCACATAGCCCCGCCGCGCGGCCTGCACGCCGTAGTCGTAGTTGTGGTCGTCGATGGTCTCGGCCATCAGCGGGATGTCGCGGCGGCCCGCGGGCGCATACTTGCCGCCGCTGTCATGGCCGTGGGGCGCGATGATCGCGGGGACCGGCCCGGCCAGGCCGTCGGGCACGAGCACGTAGAACGGCATGGTGATGCCCGGCTCCGTGTCGATCTCGACCCGCTCGCGGCAGTAGCCGTCCAGCTGCACGGTCTCGGTGATGCGGGGATTGGGCGCGGTCGGGATCATCCGATCGACGCCCAGGAGCTGGCGCAGGGTGCCTTGCAGCTCCGCACGCCACACCTGCCACGCCTCGCGGCTCTCCGCCTCGAACGCGAGCCGCCGGCCCGCTGCCGCGAACCGCGCCTGGAAATAAGCCTCGGTCTGGAAATAGATTGTAGACATAGATCCTTCGTGGCCCAGCGACAATGGCAACCGGCGAGACAGGCGTTGGCGCGTGGGAAGTGGATTCTCGTGACAGTAATAGAAGGTTACGCTCGTCCCACTTGTACCATGGAAGTGATGCGGGCGTCAAGCACGCGAAAAATGCCAAGGAATGCCAGGATACGGGGGCCGCAGCCGGCAGTGTTGCAACGGTTCGCACGGGTGGACAGGCATGGGGCGGCAATGCCAAGGGCAGGCTGATCTGAAAATAGCGGTGGTCGTTGGCCATCACGCTGCGGCAACCGCCCCGGG
>CAZTMA010000118.1:9850-17770 GCA_964614645.1 uncultured Anaerolineales bacterium | reverse complement strand
CTATTATACGTTTCATGACGCCGCCGGTCGCGTCAGACTGGCTGAATAGTTACCAACGGTTGTATAATCTGGAGGGCCTGGGGTATCTGCGGCGTAAGGCGGGCCAAGTCGCGATCGGCAACCGCTTCCTCGCGAACTGGCTGTCCACGCAGGGCCAGGCGCTGGAGGAGCTGCCCCCGCTGCAGACTTCGGACACCGCGATGCGCAAGGCGCTGACGCGGCACCAGCCGCGCGAGCGCCTTGCGCTGCTGGCCCTGTTGAACGCCCGCCGCGCGCGCCTGGTCGAGCTGGAAGCTGTGCGGGCGCGTGACTTCCTGGCCGTCACGCCCCAGGTGCTCGACGAGATCGAGCAGGTTCAGGGGGAAATCCGCGACCTGCGCAGCCTGTTGCGCCATGGATAGACCTTCGAGGTTTCGCAAACCGCGAAGGTCTCGCGAAGGTCTCGCCGTGGATCAGGTCATAGAAGGAGCACTCGTGAGCGAAGCAATCCCGCTCGTAGATTTGCGCGCCCAGTACGCGGCGATCCGCGAGGATGTCACCGCGGCCATGCAGCGCGTGCTGGATAGCGCCGGCTTCATCATGGGGCCTGAGGTGAGCAACTTCGAGGCTGCGTTTGCGCGCTACGTCGGCGCGCAGGAGGCCGTCGGAGTAGCATCGGGCACCGCAGCGCTGCATCTGGCGCTGTTGGCCTGCGGCATCGGCCCCGGTGACGAGGTGATCACCACGCCCTTCACCTTCTACGCGACCGCAGAAGCCATCGCGCAGGCGGGCGCGACGCCGGTCTTTGTGGACATCCGTCCCGATACGTATAATATAGACGCCGCGCAGTTGGCAGCCGCACTCACCCCGCGCACGCGTGCGGTCATCCCGGTACACTTGTTCGGCCAGCCCGCAGACATGGCGGCCATCTACGCGTTCGCACACGCGCATGGCCTGTGGGTGATCGAGGACGCGGCGCAGGCGCACGGCGCGGAGGTCAAGGGGCAGCGCTGCGGGAGCCTGGGCGACATCGCCTGCTTCAGCTTCTTCCCAAGTAAGAACCTCGGTTGCTATGGCGATGGCGGCATGGTGACGAGCAACAACGCGGAACTGCTGGCCCGTGTGCGGCGGCTGCGCGACCACGGTCGCGTCGCCAAGTACGAGCATGTCGAACTGGGCTGGGCCTACCGGCTGGACGCGCTGCAGGCCGCGGTGCTCAGCGCCAAGCTGCCCCACCTGGATGCATGGACCGCAGCCCGGCGCCGGGCAGCGCAGTATTACAACGAGCTGCTGGCAGATGCCCCGGTCAGCCTGCCGGTCGAGCTGCAGGGCAGCCGCCATGTCTATCACCTGTACGTGATTCGGGTACAGGAGCGGGATGCCCTGGTCGAATACTTGCACATGCAGGGCATCGGCGCCAGCGTGCACTATCCGCTGCCTCTCCACTTGCAGCCGGTCTACCGGGATCGGGGCTGGGGCCCGGGGAGCTTCCCGGTTGCGGAACGCGCCGCGGCCACAGTGCTTTCGCTGCCGCTCTACGCCGAGATAACGCCTGACCAGCAGGAACGGGTGGCCGGGACCATTCGGCTGTATCTCGCGCATTGACCACGACACCCATGAGCAATACATGATCGCTGACTCTTTATCTTCACCCGCTGCGGTCGTCCCCGCCCCTCAGCCGGCCCGTCCGGTCGTCTCAGTCCTGATTCCCGCGCACAACGAGGCCGGTAACGTTGTTGAGCTAGTCGCGCGCGTGGGCCGCGCGCTGGAGGCAGCCGGGCTGGCCGACGGCCGGGGCGAGATGGTGTTCGTCGATGACGGATCGACGGATGGGACCGGCGACGCGGTCGAGCAACTTACCGCAACCCATCCTTTTCTGCGCCTTATCCGTCACCGCCGCAACCGCGGCCTGACCGCGGCGCTGCGCACCGGCTTCCATGAGGTGTGCGGGGACTTCATCCTGTTCCTTCCTGCGGACCTCGAATCGGACCCGGAGACCGACATCCCGCTGTTGCTGGGCAAGCTGAACGAGGGCTACGACGTGGTGTCCGGCTGGCGGCAGGGGCGCAAGGAGGGCAAGGTCTTCGCCTCCGCCATCTACAACCTGGCCTCGCGCTGGCTGTTCGGGCTCCGCCTCCACGACATGAACTGGATCAAGGGCTTTCGCCGCGAGGTCATTGAGTCGCTGCCGCCCTTGCGCTCCGACTGGCACCGTTTCCTAGTCCATATCGCCGCGCACCAGGGCTACCGGGTCGGTGAGGTCGCCACGCCGTGGCACCGCCGCAAGTCGGGCCGCTCGAAGTTCGGCCTCAGCCGCATCCCCAAGTCGCTCCTGGATGTGCTCGTGGTCTGGTTCCTGCTGACTTTCAGCCGCGCACCGATGCGCTTCTTCGGCGGGCTGGGGCTGGCCTCGCTGTTGTTGAGCAGCATGACGTTCCTCTGGCTGCTCTGGCTGTGGCTGGCCTATGCCACGCAGCGCCGGCCCTTCTTCTGGGCCGCCATCGGCCTGGCAATTGTCGGGCTGCTGCTGTTCCTCATCGGCTTCATCGCGGAACTGGTCGTCAGCCAGGCGGAGCAGCTGGCGGAGGTCGAGCGCCTGGTGCGCGAGGAACGTCCGCTGCGCGAGCAGCGGCCGGCTGCCGACCGGGGCCGCGCTGGCGGGGACGGCACGTGAAGATCGGCGTCCTGACCCACAACTACCCGCGCTTCCCCGGCGATTTCTCCGGGCGTTTCGTCGAGGCGCTGAGCGAAGAACTTGCCCGCCAGGGCCACGAGGTGACGGTGATCGCGCCGTGGGATGCGGCCTTCGTCCCGCGGCCAGCGACCTCTCCGGTGACGCTGCGCCTCTTCCGCTATGCGCCCCGCGCGGCCTGGCACCGCCTCGGCTACATGCGCACCATGCAGGCCGATGTGCGGATGCGCAAGCTCACCTATCTCCTGGCGCCCGGCATGTTCGCGGCCGGTGCGCGGACGGTCATGAGTTGGGCCGCGGCCGCCCGTCCCGACGTGCTGCACGCGCATTGGGCGCTGCCCAACGGCTTCCTGGCCGCGCTGGCTGCCCGGCACTACCGCATCCCGCTGGTCGTCTCCATCCCCGGCTCCGACGCGACGGTCGCCGCGCAGAATCCCCTGTTTGGCCGCATGGCGCGGTTCGCGTTCGACACCGCAGGGCTCATCACATCCAATGCGTCCGAGCTCTGCGACGCGGCGGTGCACGACTTGGGCGCGGACCCGCGCAAGTTCGACCTCATCGCGTACGGGGTCGACCCGGACGCGCTCAAGCCCGACGCGACGGGGGTGGCCGAGCTGCGCAACCAACTGGGGATTCCCGGCGACGCAGTGGTGCTGCTGGCTGTGGGCCGGATGGTGTACAAGAAGGGCTTCGACTACCTGCTCCGGGCCGCCGCGCTGCTGAAGGCGTCATCCCCCGACCTGTTTGCCCAGTTGCGACTGGTCATGGTGGGCGAGGGCGACCTGTGGTCCGAGTGGCAGGCATTGGGCCGCGAGCTGGGCCTGGCCGATGCAGTGCACTGGGCCGGCAACGTGCCGACCGCGCGCATGGGCGTGTTCAATAACCTGGCCGATATTGCGGTCATGCCAGCCGTTAGTAAGCCCGCCACAGGGCTGGCCGTGTCCGTGCTCGATGCCATGTCGTGCGGCAAGCCGGTGGTCGCCTCCAGAGCTGCGGGCAACGACCTCGCAGTGCGCGATGGACTCAACGGACTCCTCGTGCCGGAGCAGGATGCTCCCGCGCTGGCCGCGGCGCTCGCGCGGCTGGCCGCGGACCCGGCCATGCGCGCGGAGATGGGTGCAGCAAGCCGCCACCTGATCGAGACCGAGCTGGGCTGGCCGCAGTTAGCCGCTCGCTATGTGGTGCACTTCGAGCGGCTGCGCGGGGAGCTGCGCCGGTGAGGGCGGTGCTGCTGGGCGGCAGCGGATTCATTGGCGCGCACCTGGCCTACACGCTGTTCGACGCGGGCGATAGCGTGACGGTCTGGGACCGGCAACTGCCGATGCATGCGCCCCGCCGGCCGGGCGTCGATTACCGCCTGGGCGACCTCTACGGGACAGATTCTGCGGGTCTGGCCGAGGTCTTGGCGGGCGCAGACCTGGTGTATCATCTGGCGTGGCGCTTCCTGCCCGCGGAGTCGAACGGTCAGATGCAAGCCGATATCGCGGCAAACCTGGCCGGGACGGTGCGCCTGCTGGAAGCGTGTGTGGCACAGCGTGTGGGCCGGGTCATCTTTTTCTCGTCCGGCGGGACGGTCTACGGTCCGGCGCAGGTCGTGCCCATCGCGGAGACGCACCCCACCGAGCCGCGCAGCTCGCACGCCATTATCAAGCTGGCCGTGGAGAAGTACCTGGCGCTATTCGGCCAGTTGCATGGGCTCGACTACATCATCCTGCGGCCCGGCAATCCGTTCGGCCCCTACCAGGACCCCGGCCGCGGGCAGGGCGTCATCCCCGCCTTCCTGGCGCAGGCGGCCGCAGGGCTGCCGCTTGATGTCTGGGGCGACGGCCGGGTGGTGCGCGACTATTTCTATGTGGGCGACCTGGCGGAGGTTGCCTGGTTGGCCGGACGTACGGCGCATGGCCGCACCGTCTACAACATCGGTTCGGGCGTGGGCCGGACGGTGGCCGACGTGGTTGCCGCGCTGGAGCGGCTGCTCGACCGCCCTCTGCCCGTGCAGTATCACCCGGGGCGCACTGTCGATGTGCCGGTCAACGTCCTGGACATCACAAAGGCCCGCACGCTGCTGGGTTGGTCGCCGCGTATCACTTTCGAAGAGGGCCTGCGGCGGACGCTGATTGCTATGGCACGGTAGGCTGAGGCGAACTTCGCCTCAGCCTACCGTGCCAACATATCCAACAAAGAGACAGCATCATGGAGCAACTACGTTTTGGCCTGATCGGCTGTGGCCGGGTAGCGCCCCGCCATGCCGAATCCGTTACTGCGCTGCCTGACGCACAGCTGGTCGTAGTGGCCGATGTGCGCGAGAGCCGCGCGGCTCATTTTGCGCAGCACTATGGCGCCGATCTGCTCACCGACTATCGCGCGCTGCTGGCGCGGCCCGACGTCGATGTCGTCAGCATCTGCACCCCCAGCGGGCTGCATGCGCAGATGGCGATCGACGCGCTGCAGGCGGGCAAGCACGTCATCGTCGAGAAGCCCATCGCCCTCTCGTTGGCGGACGCGGATCGCATGATCGCGACCGCAGTCGCGACGGGGCGCAAGTTCTGCGTCGTGCTGCAGAACCGCTACAACCCCCCGATGCAGGACCTGCGGCGCATCGTGGACGAGGGGCGGCTGGGCAGGCTGCTGCTGGGCAACGCGACCGTCCGCTGGTACCGGCCGCAGGAATACTACGAGGATGAGTGGCACGGCACGTGGGCCATGGACGGTGGCGCGCTGATGAACCAGTCCATCCATCACATCGACGCACTGCAGTGGTTCATGGGCCGGCCGGAGAGCGTGTTCGCGTTCACTGGCACGCTGGCGCACCGGATGGAAGCCGAGGACACCGGCGTTGCCGTGATCCGTTTTGCCGGCGGCGGGCTCGGCTCGGTCGAAGGCTCCACCATCACCTATCCGGAGAACATCGAAGGGTCAGTCGCGGTGTTCGGGGAGCAGGGCTCAGCCAAGATTGGTGGCACCGCGCTCAACCGGAAGGTCGTGTGGAAGGTCGCCGGGGAGCTGGAGCGCGAGCGGGAGGTCCTGACGCGCGACCAGGTGGATCCGCCCTCGATCTACGGCACGAGCCACCAGAAGGTCATCGCGGATATGATCGATGCCATTCGCGAGGACCGCGCGCCGAAGACGCATGGCGCAGAGGCACGCAAGTCGCTGGCATTGGTACTGGCGATTTACGAGTCCGCGCGCACGGGGCGACCCGTGACGATTGACGATTGAAGATTACAGATTGAAGATTCGAGGTTGGCAAAAAGATAGACGTGGGCCCATCACAAATCTTCAATCCTCAATCCGTAATCATTCCAGAGAGCGACAGATGAACCCTATTATCCACCCCCACGTCACCCTCGGTGAGGGTGCGACGCTCGGCCCGTTCGCCGTCATCGGGGAGCCGCCGCGCGGCCGCGCGGCCGGCGACCTGCCCACAGTCATCGGCGCCAGCGCGGTCATTCGTTCGCACGCGGTCATCTATGCAGGTAATGTCATCGGCGTGCGCTTCCAGGCCGGGCACGGCGCCCTCGTGCGCGAGGAGAATCGCATCGGCGACGACGTCAGCATCGGCTCGCACAGCGTCGTCGAGCACCACGTCGTGCTGGCCGACCGCGTGCGCATCCACTCGAATGCGTTCATTCCGGAATTCTCCGTGCTGGACGAAGGGGCGTGGGTGGGGCCGGGGGTCATCCTCACGAACGCAGCCTATCCGCTCAGCCCGTCCGCCAAGGCGAACCTGCGCGGCCCGCATCTGCTGGCCAGCGCGAAAATCGGTGCGGGCGCGGTGCTGCTGCCGGGCGTAACGATTGGGCGCAACGCGCTCGTGGGCGCGGGCGCGGTCGTCACGCACGACGTGCCGGATTACTCCGTCGTGGCGGGCAACCCTGCCCGCGTCATGGGGGACGTGCGCGGGATTGCCGCGTATCGCGAATCGGATTTGCCCGCCTGATGCGCGTCTCCTGGAAGCGCGTCGCCGGCGTGCTCGTGATGCTCCTGGCCTTTGGGTTCCTCGTCGCGCTCGTGCGCAGCCAGTGGGCAGAGCTGCAGTCCTACGAGTGGCAGCTTGCGCCGGCCTGGGCCGTATTGGCCGCCGCCGGCCTGGCCGCAGCCTGGCTCGTGGAAATCCAGATCTGGCGCACAATCCTGCACAGCCTCGGCGGCCACCTCACCTACGGCCGCGCCGTGCAGGTATGGTTCCTCAGCAACATCATCCGCTACATCCCCGGCAACATCTGGCAGTTTCTCGGCATGGCCGAGCTGGCCGCGGAGGCAGGCGTCGCGCGGCTGCTCACGCTGACCAGCATCGCCCTCCACCAGGTCATCTCCACTGCGTCCGGCCTGGCGGTCGCGGCCGCGCTCCTTGCTGCGACGGGACAGGGGGCCGCATTCGATCGCCTGCGCTCGCTGCTTTGGCTTGCGCCGCTGGGATTGCTGCTGCTGCAGCCCGCGCTCATCGAGCGGGTCCTGAACTGGGTGCTGGCCCGCTTGGGCCGCCCGCCGGTACGCGTCACGCTGACGTGGCGGCAGGTGTGGCTGCTGGCCGCGGCCTATGCAGTCTTCTGGCTGATGCAGGGGTTGGGCTTTGCTGCGCTGGTGCGCGGGCTGACCGGAGGGGATGCGCCGGCAGCGCTGTACTTGGTCGCGTCGTGGGTCGGCGCGTACCTGATCGGCTTCCTCAGCCTGTTGACGCCCTCCGGCCTCGGTGTGCGTGAGGGTGCGCTGGTTCTGCTCCTGTCGCCGCTGCTGACGGGCGGCGTAGCAGCGGTCATCGCGATTGTCGCCCGGCTCTGGATGGTCGCCGTGGAGTTTGTTGCGGCGGGCATCGCGCTGTTGATGCGCACTGTGAGCAGCCGTGCGTGAGCCACACAGATCACGGAGGCATCCTGCTTCGGCTGGTCCCCGGCCGAGCCGACGACGGAAGTGATGCTCCTGATGATTCTTACTGTGCGGACCTGTTCCGATAGAGCGTTGGCTGCACGACCGCGCCCATGTGCTCCGCAACCAGGTGTCCACCTAGGAGCCGGTTGACGGCGAGCGCGTGCGGAAGTGGATCCGCGACCATCTGGTTGTAGTCGATTGCCAGGACGGTGAAGTTCGGCTGCCGCGCGAGCCAAGTTTCCACCTTCGCGATATGCCGCTTGAGGATTTCAAAAAGGTCATCGACGTCAATTTGACCGGGCAGTTTATCGTAAGCAAGGCGGTCGGCGCCCATCCGCCGCAAATCCCCTGCAGACGCCCTCTATCGTCTCGTCTCCATA
>CAZTMA010000118.1:0-9840 GCA_964614645.1 uncultured Anaerolineales bacterium | reverse complement strand
CTTGAGGATTTCGGCCATCTTTGCGTCGCTGATATCGGACGTCAGCTCTCCCCGATGCGACAACATGCGGCGCTGCGATGCCAGGATCTCATCCATCTTGCGGTGCATAAAGATGAGCCGGTAGCTGTAGTCCGCGGGCAGAAACTCCACCAGGGCGGAAATCACTTTGACCGCCTTCCCCTGTGCCAGGGACAGCCAATCGAACTGGCCCTTCGATAGGCCCTTGACGGGTTCATATTCGTAGTAGCCGAGAGGGTTGTCCGCGGTTGCGGTGCGCAGGCTGTCGGTCAGGATCGGCAGCCCGCCGGCCTCGAGCATCTGCATCATCATCGAGGTCCCTGATCTCGGCACCCCGGAGACAACGGTGATGAAATCGCTGGTCACATCTGCCTCCCATTCATGCCTGGCGTCCGCTGGGCGGCTCGCCGCGGCAGATGATTATAGCCGACCTGGGACGGCGCGGCAATTCTGCCAGCGGCGCGGTCTTCGCGAATTCGCGCTTTGCGTTTACAATGACCCTGCGGCGGGGCGACATGCCATCCGCCATTACGTCGAGCGAATCACGAGAAACCTGTGCCTGTAACCACTCCCTCCCGCCGGATCGCGCTGCCATCTGTGCACCGTGTTGCCACATTGATCGTCATCGGCCTGATGCTGCTGTCTGTGGCTTGGTTCTCGGGCTACAGCATCCGCCTGCATGACGCGCATCTGACGCACAAATCCGACCTGGGTCAGATGGACCAGGCTATCTGGAACACCGCGCACGGCCGCGTCCTCCAGGAAACCAAGGTCGACCGGGTCAGCACCCGGCTCACCGACCACATGGAACCCATCTTCATTCCCGTTTCGCTCATCCTTCGGCTGTGGGACGACGTGCGCAGCCTGCTGGTGCTTCAGGCCGTCTTCCTGGCCGCGGGCGCGTGGCCCATTTACCTATTTGCGCGGCGCCGGCTGGAGCCTGCACTCAGGGAGCCGGCCCTCGCCGCTTGGGGCGGCGTGACCTTTGCCGCGGCCTATCTGCTGGCCCCGGGGCTGCAGGCTGCCGCCGTCAGTGAGTTCCACGCGCTGCCGCTCGCCGCGCCGTTCATTGCGGCCGCGCTCTGGGCCGTCGAGAGTCGCCGGTGGGGGTGGTTCGTGTTGGCCGCGGTCCTGGTGGCCATGACCCAGGAGGGGGCTGCGCTGCTGACCGTGACACTTGGACTCTATGCAGCGGCGCGTGCATGGCTCGTATCACGCGATCCGGCGGCCCGCTGGATGCCCGGCCTGGCCTCCGGAGCAAGTATCGCGCTGTTCGGGCTGGCTTGGTTCTACATCGCGACTTTCGTCATTATTCCCCGTTTTGCCGCCGAGGTCTACGCCATCGACCAGACGCCTTACGCCGCACGCTACGGCGCGCTGGGCGACTCGTTTGCCGATGTCGTACTTGCGCTCATCACGCAGCCGCTGGCGGTCCTGCGCATTGCGGCCGAGCCGCTGCGCGCGGGCTACCTGGCTGGCCTGCTGTTGCCCGTGGTCGGGCTGGCGCTGCTCGGGCCGGAGCTGCTGTTGCTCAGCCTGCCGCTGCTGCTCGCCAACCTGCTGAGTTCATACCCCTTGCAGTATTCGGGCGAGCTGCACTACTCCGCCGCACTGGTGCCCTTCTTCGTTGCAGCAGGCGCCGCAGGCGCAGCACGGCTGCTGGGCTGGCTTGTGCGCCTGCGTCTGCCTGTCCGCTGGACCGGCCCGACACTGCTCGGCCTGGTGGCTGTCTGTGCGCTGGGCTATCAGGCTGCGGAAGGGTTCACACCGCTGGGTCGCGAATTCCGCCTGGCCGGCTGGCCGCGCGTCACGGAGCACGAACGGCTGCTCGCCGCGTTCGCCGCACAGATTCCGGCGGATGCGGCCGTTTCCACTACGCCGGCCCTGCACCCGCACCTGTCGCACCGGCAGCACATCTACGTCTTCCCGATCATCGCGGACGCCGGTTACGTGCTGGTCGATGTCTCCGGCACGACCGACCGGCACCCCGTCGATGTCAGGAGCACGCTGGATGGGCTGCTGGCATCCGGCGAGTTCGGCGTGCTGGATGCGGCGGATGGCTACCTTCTGTTGCAGCGGGGCACGTCCGCCCGCGACATCCCTGCTGCGTTTTACGATTTCGTGCGGACGGATGCGCCACCCGAGCACGCGCTGGACGTGCCGTTCGGCGAGCATCTGGCCCTGGTTGGATATAGCATCGATGACAACCCGAAGTGGCGGCTGACGCGACTCCGCTTCTACTGGCGGGTCACCGGACTGCTGCCGCCAGACACGGCCATCCGCTATCAGGCGCTCGCGCCGTCGGGCGCGGTCGCGGACGACGATGCGCTCCGCCCGCTGCCCGCGCTGGTCTGGCTGCCGCCCGGCCAGTGGGCGCCGGGCCAGACTTACGTCAGCGAGACGCTGGCCTGGTACCTGCCTGCGGCCTGGGCTCCGGCCCTGGCAGTCGATATGGCGGGCCAGCGCGTCTGGCCGGCGTTGCCCAGTGCAGGCGGCGATCTGGTGGTCTCGCCGGAAGGTCAGTTGCGTTTGCCCGCTTGGGCGCGCAATGGGGGTGTGCTCGTGCCCCACACTGCCCCGTCCAACGCGCCGGCTGCCGCTGCGAGCTTTGCGCTGGGTGACTGGCAGGTGCGCCTGGCCGGTTGGGAGGCCCCGCACACGGTCGTGCCGGGTGCTGACCTGCCGGTCTCGCTGCAGTGGGCAGCACCCGGGCCTTCCCCGCGCGATGACTCGGTGTTCATCCACCTGCGCGACGCCGCGGGCGAGACGGTCGCGAGGGGTGACGCCGGGCCAACCTGGTTCGTACCGCAGCCGGCCTCGCGCTGGCCCGCACCCGTGACGCTGTGGGATGCGCACGTCGTGCCGGTCCCATCAGACCTCCCGGCCGGCCGCTATGACCTGGTGGTCGGCTGGTACGACTGGCAGACAGGCACGCGGCTGCCTCTCCTAGACGGCGCGGGGAACCCGGCCGGTGACGAGTACGTCCTGGGAGCAGTGACCGTGGAACCGCAGGCCGGGCCCGTGCCCGACGTCTGCTGCTTGATGGTGGGCGAATGCTGCGCCTCTCTGGAATGACTGTGCCATGTCCTGACGCTCGTGGCCGCACCGCCGCCAGTCGGGTAGCGGAGCGCGTGCTGCTGCTGGCGCTCCTCTTGCTGGCACTGGTCCTCCGGCTGTACCGGTTGGACGCGCAGAGCGTGTGGTACGATGAGGCTGTGACTGCGCAGGTGGCCGGGCAGGGGCTGGCGGAGCTGACCCACTGGACGGCTGACGACATCCAGCCGCCGCTGTACTATTACGTTGTCGCGGGCTGGACCCGGTGGATCGGCGCAGGCGTCAGCGGGGTGGAGCCCGGCGGCGAGTGGGCGCTGCGCTTCCCGTCGGCCTTCTTCGGTGTCCTCGGTGTGGCTCTCGCCTGGGCGGTCGCATGCCGGGTCTTTCGCCCGCTGCACATCGGCCGCCTGGCCGCGCCCGCGGCCGCACTCCTGATGGCCGTGTCGCCGCTCCTCGTCTACCACAGCCAGGAAGCGCGCATGTACACCCTGCTGGTTGCGCTGGCGCTGCTGGCCGGCTATGCGCTAGTTATGCCCATTGGGCAGGCGTGGCACCGCTGGACGGCGTTCGTGTTGGCCGGGGCCGCGCTGCTCTACACGCACTATTTCGGCGCGTTTCTGCTGCTGGCATTGGGCCTGTGCTGGCTGGTTGCGGTGATCGTGGTCGAAGGCCAGCGGAAGTCTGGCCTGCGACCTAACCTGCTGCCCGGCCTGCTGTCGTTCGCGGCCATCGCGCTCCTGTATCTGCCGTGGCTGCCATCCATGCTGGGCCGCTACCAGCAGGATCGGTCCTACTGGGAGGGCGCGCTCAAGCTCGATGAGGCGCTGCGCCACGTGGCGCTGAGTTTCACGACCGGCGCGCCAGAAACGATGCTCGAACCAGATGGGCTGCGGCTGCTGCCGTGGTTCGGCCTGGCCGCCGTGACAGCAGTCGCGGCGTTGCTTTGGCAGGAGCGGGCCGCGCGGCGCGCGGGCCTGCACGGGTCGTCGCCGGTAGTCGCGCTGCTGATCATCCTGTTGCTGCCGGTCATGGCCGTGCTGCTGCTGGCCTCGCGCAGCCCGAAGTTCAACCCGCGCTACCTGATGCTGGTCTCACCCGCATACCTGCTGCTGTTGGCTGGCGGCATTGCGGCGTTGGCAATGCCGCTCTCCAAAGCTCTACGCCGCACAGCGGTTGCCCGGCTGGCCGGGGGTGTGTTATTGGCCGCTCTCGTGGCCGTATCGGCCGTCGGGCTGCACAACTGGTTCACAGACCCGGCCTTCACGAAGGCGCAGTGGCGCGAACTCGCTGCGCACGTGCGCGCGGAACGTAAGCCTGACGAAGCGGTGGTGCTGGTCTCTGGACACGCCTATCCCGCCTGGCGTTACTATGCCCCCGACATCCCGGCCGTGCGCCTGCCGGACATCGCCATCCTGGATGTCCAGGCCGTGCTCGGGTTCGGGGCCGGCGCACCGCTGGCGGAGGGACTGGCGGGCAAGTCCGGCGCGTGGCTCGTACAGTGGCAGGCGGAGGTGGTTGACCCCGCCGGCTTCGTGCCCTACTTCCTGCAACGGGCAGGGCAGGAACAGCCGGTCGACCGCCGATTCTGGCACCTCGGCCTGCAGCGCTGGCGCCTGGACCCCAGCGCGACCTTCCCCGCAGAGCCGCAGCCACATCATCGGGACGGCGCGAACTTCGACCACAAGCTGGCGTTTCTCGGTTGGGACGACCCCCAGGCCGGCCAGCAGGGCGTCACGTTGACGCTTTACTGGCGCGTGCTGAACACGCTGACCGAGGATTACCAGCTCTCGCTCGTCGTCGAGGATGCGGCCGGGCAGGAGCTGGGCCGGTGGGACGGCCGCCCCGCCGGTTACGACTATCCCACGAACCGCTGGCAGCCGGGCCAGGCGTTGTTTGGCCGGGTGCCGCTGCCTCTGCCCCCTGGACGGGAGGGCCCCCTCTATGTCACAGTCGCGGTGTATGACGAGGCGGACCCGTCCGGGCTGGACATTCGCGATGTGGCGGATAATCCGGCCGGCAAGCGCGTGCGGCTGGGTCCGATTGTTTTGACGCAATGAGCCGCATCCGTTACACTGGACGGGCACCATCAAATTGGAGGTTCCTCATGCGGGTACACGCCCGTAGTGCTTTTGTGGTCCTCGCGGCCGCGCTGCTCCTGTTGAGCGGCTGTGCGCTCGGCCCGCTGCTCTCGGAAGTCTCGGTCACGCCCACCGACATCTCGCCCAACGCGGACGGCGACCAGGACGTGACGCTCATCAAGTACCGCATCGGCCGACTGGCCCACGTCTCGATCTACTTCACGAACGACGCCGGCCAGCGGTTTTACTTCCGTGAGAACGAGCGCCGGTCGCCGGGCCGCTACACGGTTTACTGGGGTGGGGTCAACAATTCGCCTGAGGTGCGCGCCACCGCGGGCGGGTCCATGCTCATCGAAAGCCAGGTGCTGCCGGACGGCGCGTACACTTGGACGATCGAGGCTGCCGAGCCGGGGGGCCAGCCGCAGAAGGTCGAGGGCCGGATTACGCTGGCGGGCGCGGACACGGAACTGCCCGAACTGCACAATTTCACCGTGATTCCGCAGGACTTCACGCCGAACCAGGACGGCATCCATGACCGCGTTGCGGTCTCTTACTACCTTACGAAGGACGCCGAAGAGGTGGCGGTCTACCTGACGCCGGCAGAGCAGCCGGCAACCGGCCGTCCGCTGCGCTTCCCGATCGCGGAGAATCCGACCGCCTCGCGCGTCGAGCCGGGCAGGGCTGGATATCACGGCTACGACTACGATGGCGGCGTGGACCTGGGCGCGGAGCCGCCGCCCGACGGCGACTACGTCATCTACGGCGAGGTGTCGGACCGGGTCGGCAACCGGGTTGTCGTGTCATCTACCCTCACCATCCGGGAGGGCGGCAAGCCGCGCGCCAATATCGTCGAAGGCGAGATCGACTGGGGCGGCGAGTCGGCGCGCGAGATCGGCGTGCTGCTGAACGAGACCTTCTGCTTTACCGCCACGATCCAGAACGACGGGCCGGTCCCGATCCGCACCGCCGGACCGTGGCCCGGGCAGACCTACAAGTTCACCGAGAACTACAACACGCTGGCCGCGCGCGAGAATGAGCTATCTTGGTCGCAGCAGGCCGGTGTGTGGCGCTTCGGCATCAACTTCGACACGACCGGGGTGGATTTCCCCTTCCGCTACGCGATTGGCCGGCCCGAAGAACTGGAGGAGCGCATCATCGACGGCGTGTCCCAGTACTACCTCCTGCCGGGCCAGCGCGGGCAAGTCACGGGCTGCATACAGATGGACCAGGTTCCGCCTGTCGGCACGCAGTTCTGGTGGGGAGGCTTGATCCACGAGTTCGTGGAAGTTGCGAACACCAACGTTGATCGGATGAGCGTCCAGGTGGGCGTGCCCTGATGCCGTCGCTTACAGCGATGCCGTCGCTCGCCGTCATCATCGTCAGCTACAACGTGCGCGAGTTGCTGGCAGCATGCCTGGCCGCGACGTATGCCAGCCTCGACCTGGCGCCCGAGCTGGCCGCGTCGGTCATCGTTGTTGACAATGCATCCGCCGACGGCAGCGCAGAGATGGTCCGCCGCGACTTCCCGGCCGCGACGCTGCTGGTGAGGCAGGACAACCTCGGCTTTGCCGGCGGCAACAACCTGGCCTTGCGTAAACTCGGTTTCGGTGAAGTGCCGCATCCTTCGACTGGAAAGCCTTCATCTCCGCCCGACCTGGTCCTCCTGCTCAACCCGGATGCGGAGCCGCTGGGCGACGCCATCGGCCGGATGGCGCGCTTCCTGCTGTCGCAGCCCGATGTAGGCGGCGCGGGCGCGCACCTGCAATACCCCGATGGCCGCTTTCAGCACGGCGCGTTCCGCTTCCCGGGCCTGCTGCAACTGTGGTTCGATTTCTTCATGCCACGGCCGCGGCGGCTGCTTGAATCACGGTTTAATGGGCGCTACGACCGGCGGCTGTATGCAGCCGGGCAGCCATTCCCGATTGACTTTGCCCTGGGCGCCGCGTTGATGCTCCGCCGGGAGGCCATCGAAGCCGTGGGGCTGCTGGACGAGAACTATTTCATGTACGCAGAGGAAGTGGACTGGTGCTGGCGCATACAGCGCGCGGGCTGGCCCTTCTACTGTGTTCCGGCTGCGCAAGTCGTCCACCACGGCGGTGCGAGCACGCGTCAATTCCGCACGGATTCATTTCTCAACCTGTGGCGCAGCCGCCACCGGCTGTATGGCCGGTTCTATGGCCCGCTGCGCCGCTGCATGGCCGGCTGGATCATCCGGCTCGGCATGGCGGCGGAGGCGCGGCGCGCGCGGGCTGCGGCGCAGCAGCAGGAGATCTCCGGCGAGGAACTGGCCGCGCGGCTCGCTGCCATTCAGCGCGTGGCGCAGCTCTTTGCGAAAGGTTCCTGACATGGGAAGTGCAGCAGGCGGCCCGGCGGTGCAACTGGCAGCCGTGATCCTGACGAAGAACGAGGCGCGCCACATCCGTGACTGCCTCGCGATGCTGGGCTTTGCCGACCGCGTCGTCGTGTCCGATTCGTACAGCACGGACGGCACGGTCGAGATTGCGCAGGCAGCGGGCGCCGAAGTAATGCAGCGTCCCTTCGACAACTTTGCCAGCCAGCGCAATGCTGCGCTTGACGCGGTTGACACCGAGTGGGTCTTCTTCGTGGATGCCGATGAGCGCATCCCGCTGGAGCTGGCCGCGGAGGTGCGCCGGGTGGTTGTGGAGCAGCCCGAAGTGGGGTGGTGGGTGCCGCGTCACAACTACATCGCGGGCCAGCGCGTGCGGCACGGCGGTTTCTACCCGGATTACCAGTTGCGGCTGCTGCGCCGCGGACACGCGCGCTACGACCCGGCGCGGCCGGTCCATGAGGTCGTGATGCTGGACGGGCCGGCGGGGCACCTCGAAAACGTGATGATCCACTACAACTACGACACTTGGGCCCAGTTCCACGCCAAGCAGCGCCGTTACGCCCGGCTGGAAGGTCAGGCGCTGCACCAGCGGGGTATCAAGCCGTGGCCGCATAAGTTCATCCGCTATCCCTGGCGCGAGTTCTGGCGCCGCTACGTCCTGCTCCAGGGTTACCTCGATGGCTGGCTCGGCCTCAAGCTGGCCCTGCTCCTGGGCTACTACTACGGCTTCATGCCCCACTGGCACCTGCTAAAGAAAGACACCTGATCGCGCTTTTCCTCGTGCTTCGTGACTTTCGTCCCCTTCGCACCTTCGTGGTCCAAACCGTCCCACCAACCCTATCCTTACGGAGATACCCCCGGCACCAGGCTGAACTCGAACAGCCCCACCCGGTTCGACAGCCCGGACACCAGCACCGGGTCGCTCGATGTCACCTGGCCCTGTGCGGCATAGAACAGCGTCGCGGGGGCCAGTGGGTCGCCGGCCACGCCGGGGTCATCATAGGGCGCGGCATTGTCCGGGTCCGCCACGATCATCACGCCCGGGTCCCCCGCCTGGAAGTAAGGCTGCGTGCTGCGCAGGATCAGGTAGCTTTCGTTCGACGGAGTGAGGCCCCAGTCCAACCGCACCGTATCGGTAACCGGCAGGCCGGCGGCTACGAGGAGCGGAACGGGCCGGTTGCCCGTCGCGCCGAACGCCCAGACGTAGTCCTCCACCTCACCGAACTCCACCGCACCGGTCACGCTCGTGGCCTGACCCGCAGCAGGCGCAAGGCGGCAGCGTGCCGTGAACTTGTTAGGGAATGTTACTGCCGGCACCGCGAACATCAGCGTGGTCGTTCCAGTCATAACAGCAGTATCGTTGATGACATGCTCGCCCGCATCGCCATAGTCCATGGGGATGTATCACTGGTAGTAGGGCGTTTCTTGACTTCGGGAACGCCGAGCGACAATTGTACTGTTGCCAGCCCGATCTCCAGGATCGTCCCGGTCGAAACTGCCACGGCAGGTTGGCTCCAAGTATGACAGCGCAACCCGCTACTCAAAGTCGGCGCCGACGCGCTCCGAAGAACTCTCCGGTAGCGGTCCTCGTTGCTCGTTCGTTCCCTTGTACATAAGCAACTGGTCTGGGACTTGGGTGCTTGGAGGAATGAAATATGGAATGATCTGGACGATCTTGCTGTCTACATCATCAAAAGTCGCTATACTCAAAGCCCGACGCTGATACGCTTGAGGATAGCCGGTAGGCCTGCATCGATGAGCGATTCCAGCAGGTCCACCGTGCGCCCGTACAGCGCCAATGGCCCGCCGTACGGGTCATCGACATCTTCATGACGCCCGGCCATTTCGGTGAGGAGGTAGACTTTGGCGAGGTGCTGCGGCGCAGCGTAGAAGATGGAGCGGCGATGGCTCTCTTCCATCACGAGGACGATTGCGGCCTCGCGCAGCAGATCGGAGGTCAGCAGTTGGGAGCGGTGCGCGGCCAGGTCGATGCCGCGCTGGCGCAGGGTGATGATGGCGTTCGAGCTGGCGCTCTGGTCACCTTCGGCCCACACCCCGGCGGAGATGACCCGCACCTGATCCGCCAGGCCCATCTGCGCGATGCGCTGGCGCATGATGGCGGCGGCCATCGGTGAACGGCAGATATTGGCCGTGCAGACAAAGAGGATGGTTTTCATAGTCGTGGATAATAAACGTCAGACGCCGGACGAAGGGCGGGCGCAATAGCACTCGCTCCCCGTCCGGCGTCGTGGGTCACTTATGCCAGCTCAGGCTGAATCAGCCCGTAGTCGCCCGACTTGCGGCGATAAAGGACATTGATCTGATTAACGTTCACGTTGT